>JAKLQL010000647.1 GCA_022013395.1 Acetobacterium sp. | reverse complement strand
CAGCCATTGAAAGGAAACCCCATAGACTGCCAAAATCAGAATGGCCATAATGCCAGTTAGCAACTCCACTAAAGGATACCGGATCGCAATTCGTTCGCCACAATCCGCACATTTCCCTCTAAGCCAAAGATAACTGAAAACCGGTACATTGTGATACCCTTTAATCTGGGCATTGCAATGCGGACAAAACGAACGACCTTTGGTAAAGGATAGCTCTTTAGGCACCCGATAGATCACCACATTGAGAAAACTACCGACAACGATGCCGATGACAAATATGTAAACGTAAAGGATGAAGTTGATGAATTCGACCATATAAACCGATATCCTTTCTGATAAATGATAACTATAATTGCAGAACTGCCATGAGTTTCGTTGCCTGTTTTACACGAACCAGAAGAAATTCGCATTGCGATTTCTTCTGGTTGTGAGAACAGACATCAAAGCAAGCATTGTTCTGTGTTTATATTTTTTTATACCGCTTAAAAACTATTTTTCTTTGGCGGCATCCAGTTCCCCCGGAGAATACCGGGTGATCAGTCCGCCCCGGGTATAAATAATATAGTCAATGGTGGCATCTTGATTTGCGTCCACGACCGTGATGACCGCATCCCGATTGACTTCTTTTCCGATCAGATCAATTAAATCCGATTGAGCTGGTACATGATAGTGGTCGGACGCCTCAAATTCAACGGCCTTTGCCTGGGCAGCCAGGTAAACCAGCCGAGTATTAGCGGCATAGGTGGTGTTCTGGATGTTTAAAATCAGCCCCCCCATAATCGATGCTACAAATAAAAGGATAATCACCACCGCCAAAGGAAATCCCCGGCTGAACCGAAAAGGTTCGTTACCTGAGGGAGTGAACTGATAATTTTTAATTGGGTCCACGGTTTACCTCCCGGGTGTGTAAACATCCTGATCTTTCCAATTGATGGTCCATATTTGTTTAAATAAAGCAGGATTATTTTACCACCAAATTAAGAAGGTTGGCTTAAATCAAGGTAAAAACTTCTATAATCTTCTTCATTAACTTGGATAGGCAAAAACCAATGTTTTTCTGGTTTTGAGTCATTATCTTAGCAAGCCAGTTACAACGAGATTACAAGTTGGGCAGTCACTTTAAGTAAAAAATCTCCCCATCCCCACAAACCCATGACGGGTTTGCGCCTTGGATGAGGAGATAATGCCCTATGGCGCATAGGGTATAAAACACGATTTAATTATTTCACTGCTCCACTTGGGTTTAAATCATCTAACAGTACTCCATTTTTTGTATAGGTTACTTTTGTTACTTGTCCAGTTGCATTTACTGTAACAGTCCAAGTAGAGTTTGTTGTCGCTCCGCTAGCATTCGCAGTAATATCAGTGCCCAAATAATTTTTCATTTCTAAAGCAACTGCACCTGGACTAGCGGCAGCAACTGCTGCTGATCCAAGATTTGTCGCTTCTCCAGCCGTAACTACTCCAGAAGTAACAGTCAAGCCAAGAGAAGCTGCATCATTTTTTGCAAAGTGCTCTGTAGCAATCGCTTGTGCAGCTACGTAAACCTCTCTCTGTTCAGCAATAGCCGCTTTCTTTTTGGCATCACCAACGAATCCCAACATTGTCGGAATCGTAAACGCCGCCAATATCGCTAAAATAACTAATACCACAATAATTTCGACCAATGTAAACCCTTTTCTGCTTTTCCGTATTCGATTAATTAATTCCATTTGTGTCGCTCCTCATTTCTAATTTATTAAGCTCTATACGATCATCCGCGCCTGCGATGATTTATAAACTAAGTTCGTTCTTAATAACAATTGATTATTTCATAATCACCATTAATCCATCTTAATCTACGTTTTTTATGACTTTTTTGTCAAAAAAAGCCACACTTTCACCGTGTAGCAACTGGCTGTCATATCGAGTCTGATTTTTTATCTGACCACTGACTTAGACCCTATAGCTTTGCGTCCCAGATTTTCATCTGTTTTGCCTTTTTATTGATTTATTTAAATTCATAATTTGTGTCTTAATCTTAGTTTAAACCTCATTGAAAGTCAAGTTAAAACTTTACAAGATTGTGACACTTTCTTTTACATTTTCGTTACATTTCATGGTTTATTATTCTGAGCACACTTATCTAAACATTTTCTCTTCCAAAACCAAATTTCACAAAAGCTAATCTGTCAAAAACAGTTTTTCTTTTGAATCAACCATTATTTTTCCCGATACTCCAGTAAGTATTGGGACGTTGCCCAGGACATTTTAGTTTTTCGGGGGTGGGATTTTCCTCTTTAACCAGATACTATTATTATCGTACCAATGACTTAAATCATTAGCAAATTTACCACTTTGAAACGCTGGCGTTGTTGTCTTCAATGGTCACTTTATAACCATTTTTCAGGTAAACAACTTTAGTGACCTTTCCTGTTTTGGAGTTTGCTGGATCAGCTCCGACTGTAACTGTCCACGCCGCCTCGTCACCAGTGGGTTTGGCATTGGCATTGGCAATTAGATCTGCACTTGAAATTTTGATATCCGGGCTTAAATATGCAAGCATTTTAAGACTAACCTGGACTCTCGGTAAATCGATTCCCCAATGATCCGCCGGATACTTGCTTCGTACTGAAATTCGCGTTGATCCCAAGCTATTCGTCAAGCCTTCCCAGGTGTCATCTCCTGTATCTGTGATTGTTGTTGTTCCGCTATACTCGGTTGCCGCTGACTGAGCTGCCACATATACTTCACGCGCTTCCGGTATCAGGGCTTTACCTTTAGCATCTGATACAAACCCCAACATCGCCGGAATTGTAAACGCCGCTAAAATGGCTAAAACCACCAGCACAACAATAATTTCAACCAGCGTAAACCCCTTTTTATTTTTTATTTGTCCTTTTGTCCCCTTCATAAAATCCCCTTTTCATATATTTATTGTTTCCATTGATTCAGTCATATTAAAAACGCTTTATTTAATTTTTGACGTATGTACATTTTAATCTTAATATTAGGTTCAAGTCAATCATAAGTTACCCGTAACAGTAACAAAAAGAAGCGCATATGCGCGCTTCTAATAAATTAAAATTAATTTTTATGTTTTTGCTTACCGACAAGTCATTTGCAAACAAACAGTATTTCAGTAATAAATTTCTCCAGAAAAATTAATTCAAGCAATCAACCGCCACTACTCCAACTCTCCATAAAGCTTTTCCTTATAACCATGCGCCTTCTCCAACATCATGTCTTTCACCTTCATCAGCCGAATTTGAGTGGAACGCTCATTTTCGTCCAGCTTCATGGTGATGTATTTGCTACTCGCCTCCATCTCCGGGATCAGGACATGCTCCAGGGCATTAACCCGGCGTCTTGTTTTCTCGATCTCTGCCGCCAGCAGCTGACAGGATTTTTCCCGTTCGGCCAGCTTTAGCATCTCTGGCAGCAGATCGGCCAGAGATTTAACCGCTGAGTCCAGATCCCCAGAAGTGAAGGCCAGACCATAGGAATAAATATCGTTAGGATCTGAGGTTCGCGTCCTGACATGAAAAACCGGAATTTCCACACTCATCACATTACGATCTTCAATCTCCAGAAAAACTTCCTGCTTTGGCGCCATCAAGGCCACATTCACCGCTTCATTGGACATGCCAGCCCGGGCCAGGACAAAATCCTGATTGGCCGACCGGATTCCCGCTTCAACGGTTTCCCGCAACAGCTTGTTTTCCCGAACAATTTCCAGAAATTGGCGCATCAACTCATCCCGCTTATCTTTAAGCAACTTGTACCCTCTTCTGGCAGTAAACAGTTTTCGTTTTAGACGGGTTAATTCCATCCGGGTCGGATTGACCTGTGTGCCAGCCATCGGTCTACCTCCACACTTTCTTTATTTGATAGTTAATTACACAATTTTCAAACTACGAACATGTCTTGCTTTGCAGTTGGTTTTCATAACAAGAAGAAATCGCGGTGCGAATTTCTTCTTGTTCGTGGGCAGTCGCCAACTACAAGGAAGCTTGTGATTAGCTCATTGCCTTCACGAAAACGATTTTGCAACGTGTAGGCGAACAGGCGTTAGCCTGT
>JAKLQL010000646.1 GCA_022013395.1 Acetobacterium sp. | reverse complement strand
CTATGCGCCCGAGGAATCGGTGCTATTCAGCGGAACCGTGCTGGAAAATATCCGGGTGGGCAAGGATCAGGCCACTGAAGCAGAAGTAACCGAAGCCCTATCCATTGCTCAGGCACTTGACTTTGTCAATGAGCGGGAAGGACAACTGGTCAGCACGATTTCTCAAGGCGGCAAAGATCTTTCCGGGGGACAGCGTCAGCGGCTCAGTATTGCCAGAGCGGCGGTCAAAAAAGCGCCGATCACGATCTTTGACGACTGTTTTTCGGCACTTGATTTTAAAACCGACTCACTGGTTCGCAAAGCCATTCGTGAAAAATTCGGGGATAAAACGGTGTTAATTATCGCCCAGCGAATCAGCACGATTAAACATGCTGATCGCATTCTGGTTTTAGATAATGGCGCCATCGTCGGCCAGGGCAAACATGAAGATTTGGTCCGCGATTGCCTGGTTTATCAGGAAATTCTGAAATCCCAATCCTATAACGATGGGAAGGAGGAATCACTGTGAAAGCTAAAAAAAGAAAATATAGTTTTGGCGCCATTGGTAAGCGGCTCAGTCATTATTTAAAGGATAAACGACATGTGATCTTTTTTGTCGCCGTTGCTTTGGTTGCCAGTACCATCTTTGCGATTTTTGCACCGGTTGTCACCAAAGATGTGACCGATAGCATTGCGAACAGTATCGCTCAAAATACGGATATTGACTTTGGTTATATCGGGCAGCAACTGATCATCCTAGCTGTTCTTTATGTCTTAAGTGCCGGGTTTGCCTATTACGCCACCATGCGTACGACCTATCTTTCCCAATTGGCGATTAAACGACTACGGACAGATATTCAGGAAAAACTGAATAAACTGACTCTGAATGTGTTGGATCAAAGTGAACGAGGAGATCTTCTTTCCCGGGTTACCAATGATGCCACTACCCTCTCAGGAGCACTGGAAAGTAATCTGACCCAGATACTGGTTCAGGCAACCAGTATTATCGGTATTATTATCATGATGCTGGTGTTAAATGTGCAACTGAGTCTGATCTTCTTTGTTGCCATTCCGCTTTCTTATTTTGTGATGAAACTGATCACCAAAAAGACCCAGGTGCTTTTCAGAAGACAGCAGAAGGAATTGGGAGCCTTGAATGGACTGATTGAAGAAGTCTATGATGGCCATTTAATTGTAAAGTCCTTTAATAATGAAGCAAAATCAGCCGAAAAATTTGATGATATCAATCAGCGATTCTTTAAATCATATCTGAGCTCGCGGTTCTATTCAGGATTAAGCGCACCATTGATGAAGCTGATTAATAATATTGCCTATATTGGCATCTGTGTGGTGGGTGGTATTTTTGTTATTACCGGAACCCTGACCATCGGGGGGATTCAGGCATTTCTCATCTATGCCAATAATATTGCCAGCCCCACGGCCTTGATTTCCAATAATCTGAACTTCATCCAGTCCGGAGCAGCAGCGGCCGAACGGATCTTTGAATTCCTGGATCGGGAAGAGGAACTGCCCGACGCAGGTACTGAGGTGCTGGATGTGGCCAGTGCCAAAGGTAGTATTGAATTTAATCACGTCGAGTTTGGTTATATTCCTGAACGGACCTTATTTCATGATGTGTCTTTAAAAGCAGAGCCAGGAGAAATTCTGGCGGTCGTTGGACCCAGTGGCGCTGGCAAGACAACCCTGGTTAATCTGCTGATGCGTTTTTATGAAATTAACCAGGGAAGCATTATGCTGGAAGGTCTGAATGTGAAAAACCTCACCAAGCCTAACTTGAGAAACGCTTTTGGGATGGTGCTCCAGGATACCTGGCTGTTTGATGGCACGATCGAAGAAAATATTGCTTATGGCAAAAACGGGGCAACCCGGGATGATGTCATCGCCGCCGCAAAAAAGGCTCAATGCGATGAATTTATCAGAAAACTGCCACTGGGGTATGAGACTCGGATCGGTGGTGATTTTACTACCCTGTCCGAAGGGGAATGCCAGCTGCTGGCTATTGCCCGAACCATTATTGCCGATCCCAAGGTATTAAT
>JAKLQL010000645.1 GCA_022013395.1 Acetobacterium sp. | reverse complement strand
GAAAAATCAATTCTTCAAGACAAAATGTCTGGGGTATATTCTCATTCGGTAAATAATCGGAAACACCCTATAGTCAGAGGCTTTGATGATATCTTTTTTGCTCCGCATTCGCGGTATACTGCAATTGATAAAAAGGAGCTGCTAAAAATTTCTGAACTGGAACTGTTGGCAGAATCTGAAGAAGCAGGCGTTTATCTGATCGCGGATACAAATAATCGTCAATTATTCGTAACCGGGCATTGTGAATTTGATCGCTTGACGTTAAAAACCGAGTATGTTCGTGATTATTTAAATGGTCTGCATCCACAGGTTCCCAAGAATTATGATTTAAAGGGTGAGATAAGTTTTTCTGATCAAACCAGCTGGAGCAGTCATGCATCACTCTTGTTTACCAATTGGTTAAACTATTATGTCTATCAACAGACATCCTATCACTTAAAGGAGTTGATTTCTTGACACATAAAGAGATATTACTATCAGGAATCGCATTAAAGGAAACACCACGGCTGCCGGTTATGATTCTTTCCAGCGGTGTCTGGACTGTTTACCGAAATGGCTTAACCTTACAGAATGTTCTGGAGGATTCACCTAAAAAAATAGCCGACTGCATCATCAATGACAATACAAAGGTAGAATCAGATGTGGTTTGGGTCGGGGCAGATTGCAGCAATGTGGTGCTTCGCGCACTTGGGGCAAAATGTACCTTTAATCTTTTAGGTGAGGCCTCCACTATGGATGAACCATTGATCTCAAAACCATCGGATGTTGATAAGTTAAACATCGATGATTTAGAAAATTCGGCTGAAATTGCCAATATTTTGAATATCGCAAAAATTGTAGCTGAAAAAATAGGCGATGAATACCTTGTGGCAGTGAGTCAATGGGGACCATTTACTTTAGCCGGTCAAATGTTGGGGATGGATAAAATGATGGTAACCGCTTTAAAAGATAAACCGGGACTACACCATATTATGGAATTTACGGAGAACCTCCTATTAAAATATTGGAATTTGTTCATAGATGCCGGAGTGGAAATGGTCAATCAGGCGGAACCACTTTCTTCGGGAGATGTTATTTCAGCACGATTGTTTGAAGAAATGTCGTTTCCTCATATTAAATCAGCAAATCAGGCGATTGAAGGCCGTGTCAAAGCAAAAGCACTGCATATTTGTGGAAATACCACCAAAGTTCTTGATTTAATCCCGTTGACCAAGACGGATTTATTTTCAATGGATTACAAGGTTGATTTAAAAATTGCCAAAGAAAAGTTGGCTGGGAAGGTTGCTTTTGGTGGCCAATTGGATCCTACCACTATCTTACTGGAAGGAACGCCAAAAGAGATTGAAGCCGCCTCATTAGCTTGCATTGAAGATGCCGGACAGATTGGGTATGTATTGATACCGGGTTGCGATATTCCGCCACAGACAAAAATGGAAAATGTCCAGGCAATGATCAAAACCGCACACAATTATAAAATTAATAAATAAAGACAAACAAATCAGAAAGATGAAGGAGCATAAACATGAGTAAATACAGCAATTTGAATTCTAAATTGATCCACGGAGGAATCGATGGCGATGAAAAGACCGGGGCAGTAAATGTGCCAATTTTCCAAACCTCTACCTACAAACAGGATGGCTTGGGCAAAGACCGGGGCTATGAATATTCCAGATCTGGAAATCCTACCAGAGAAGCTTTGGAGTCGTTGATTGCAGAGCTGGAAGAAGGGGTGGCTGGCTTTGCTTTTGCATCCGGAATGGCAGCAACCACCGCGGTACTCAGTCTCTTTAAAACTGGTGATAAGATTATCATTTCCAGCAATGTTTATGGAGGAACCTTCAGGGTCCTTGATAAGGTCTTTAATAATTTTGGCATTACCTATGAAATTGTGGAAACGTCAGATTTGGAACTTCTGGAAAAAAGCCTGACCGAAGATGTCAAGGCGATTTTCATCGAAAGCCCGGCCAACCCGATTTTGACCATCACTGACATTAAGGCCGTCGCTGAAATTGCGAAAAAACACGGCGTTTTAAGCATTGTCGATAATACCTTTATGACCCCTTATTTACAACGGCCAATTCCGTTAGGAGTTGATATTGTCGTTCACAGTGCCACTAAATATTTAGGCGGACATAGCGATCTGATTGCCGGTCTGGCAGTGGTAAATAGCAAAGAACTGGCAGAGCGTCTTTGGTTTGTCCAAAATTCTACCGGTGGGGTCTTACAGCCTTTTGACAGCTTTCTGCTGATTCGTGGCATCAAGACCCTCGGAATTCGGATGGATCGTCATATTGAAAATGCAACCTTTATT
>JAKLQL010000644.1 GCA_022013395.1 Acetobacterium sp. | reverse complement strand
TCATCAATTTCAATGCCGACAATATCTTCCATCACCAAAACCTTGGAAGTAGTATACTGATTGTATATTTTAGGACAGCCGATGTATTTAATCTCGGCGTTTAACTCGCTAAATAGCTGGGCATTTTTAGCCTCAAATAAAAAATCCATTTCCTGCTGAGCGGTGCTCCACATTTCGTCAACGATCATTTTAAAATCGACCACATCGCCAATTCCGCTAGCAATGTTGAGAATCCCTGTAGCCCGGTTTAAGAGCACCACATCCTGAGCCATCACCTTGTAGATCCCCGGACGCTGGACCTTGATCACCACCTTGGAACCATCAATTAAATCCGCTGCATGAACCTGTGCAATCGAGGCTGACCCCAAGGGCACCTGATTGATGAACTTAAAGACATCTTCCACCGGACTGTCATACTCGTCTTCAATAATCTTAATAAATTCATCAAAAGGCATGGGGGTTACCTGAGATCTCAGTTTTTCCAGCTCAATACAATATTCACTGGGAAAAATATCCCGACGCATGGACATAATCTGGCCAATTTTAATAAAGGTTGGCCCCAGGTCTTCGATAATCAGTCGAAGTTTTTCTGGAGTCAACCCTTTGGTGATTTCATATTTTACCAAAATAGAGACAATTTTTTTCAATCGCCGCCCATTGGTTTCCATGGGATTTATTTTGATATCTTTTACTTTTATGCCGGAATCACTTAAGTTCATCGATTTACTTTGCGTCGACGTCTTCTTTTACATCAACTTCAACGATTTCTTCCTCTGCCGGTTTTTCAGCACTCATCGCTTCAAGTTTATATTTAATTTTCTGGATTTCTTCTGGTGTCATCTTATCCAGACCTTCCACGACTTCATCTGCCGAGGGTGGGGTTTCCGATTTAACCACATTCACTGTTACCGTTTCTCTGATGGTTTCTTTGATATTGTGTTTTAATTCTTCATTGAGAATTTTTCCCTGTTCCACTGTGATTTCGCCTTTTTCTACCAGCTCATCAATCAGAATCTTGGATTTCTCAGCCGTTACTGCCACCGCACCGACGCCAAACAGAAATATTTTCTTTAAATCTTCACTAATATTGGTTAACATTTTTCTCCTCCTGTTTTAAAACAAATCTGGTCCTTACAAAATTGATCGCTAATCTCACGGCACTTTCTCAGTTGCCTGAAAAACAAATGATCATTCTTAGTTTTGGGCCATTCCATACCAATATTTATCCCTGTGTGCTTCAGATTCAGTCAGACAGCGCCGCTTTATCCTAAAGCACACATGCGATAAACAGATGTTAAAATTTACTTATCGATTGGATTATACCCGGCAACGCAATCATTAATCAACATTATTATATTTTTTGCTAATTAATTTTGTAATTTAAAGCCACCTTCGATGAGAGCATCCCGGATTTCTCTGATATGCTCATAATTTCGGGTTTCTAACTCAATCCTTAAAAAGCAACCGTTAATGTCTGACCCCTCATTACTTCGTTCATGATGGATTGAAATAACATTTCCACCCCAATCGGCAATGATCTGTGAGACTTTTTTCAGTTGGCCCGGTTTATCAATCAGTTCAATATTAAATGAACAGGTGCGGCCAGAGGTTAACAGACCCCGCTTAATGATCCGGGATAGAATGGTAACATCAATATTCCCGCCGGAAACAATGCAAACCGTCTTTTTCCCTTTGATCGGTAGTTTTCCAAACATCGCTGCCGCCACGGCCACCGCTCCAGCGCCTTCGGCAATCAGTTTTTGCTGTTCAATCAAGGTCAGAATCGCGGTCGAAATTTCATCTTCGGTCACTGTGACAATCTCATCCACATAATCACTGCACAGACTGAAGGTCAGTTCTCCCGGTTCTTTAACGGCAATCCCGTCGGCGATGGTGGAGACCTGGGGCAACCGGCAGATTTTATTTTCTTTTAACGAGCGTTCCATACTGGGTGCACCACAGGCTTGCACGCCATAGACTTTGACATCCGGTTTTAATGATTTGAGCACATAGGCAATTCCGGCAATTAGCCCACCACCACCAACCGGGACAATCACCGCATCCAGATCCGGCAGGCTCTCCAGCAGTTCCAGACCAATAGTCCCCTGACCGGCAATGACATATTCGTCATCGAAAGGATGAATAAAGGTATATCCTTTTTCAGCCTGTAGCTCCAACGCTTTGGCATAGGCTTCATCGTAGCCACCCTCCACCAGACACACCTCAGCCCCATAAGCCTTGGTCGCCTCGACCTTGGAAATCGGGGCCCCGTCCGGCAGACAGATCAGCGCTTTGATGTGATTAATGGCCGCCGCCATGGCGACCCCCTGAGCGTGATTCCCAGCTGAACAGGCAATCACCCCCTTGGTCTTTTCCGCTTCGCTGAGCTGGGAAATTTTATAGCAAGCTCCCCGCACCTTAAACGACCCGGTAATCTGCAGGTTTTCCGTTTTTAAATAGATATCGCTGTCCGGACATATTTTAGGAGCGTGGATCAAATCGGTGGGACGTATATATTTTTTAAGCGTAAACGACGCATGATAAATTTTATCCAGTGTTAACATTTTTTCTCCTATCCAAATCCAATGATGTCGAATTAATTAATGATGTTTGTTTTTATTTTGGTTTTGAGCTGTCCTTGGGGTACCATTTTAAAAACCACAGTGAAAATACAAAGGTCGGAATACTTAACACGATTGGCAGAATCGCCGCAACATTAATCAGCACGGTCGTGTTCAGCCACATTGTGATTCCCGCCTGAGCCAAAAAGACAATCGACCAGACATAACATAATAAACGATTCGTCCTGAGAAACAAGACATTTTTAAGGGCATTACGGCCATTGTAAAAATGGGTATAGTCCGCTGATAACGGCACGGCGTTTAGGGTCGAGATCGCCCAAATCAAGGCCAATGCGATATAACCAATAATGGCATAGGTATTTCCCTGATACTCGGCACCAAAGGTCACCACCATTGATCCCATGATGGC
>JAKLQL010000068.1 GCA_022013395.1 Acetobacterium sp. | reverse complement strand
AATCCTTTTTTGTATTCCCATCAATAAAATAGCCTTCGCCATCTTTTAAATCCATATTGAAATCTGTTTTGGTATTGTGAAATGTGCCGGTTTCAACTTTGGTATCCTTAATGATTGACTGATAGGTACTTTGCGACATAATGTACCCGTCAACCATCATTCCCGGGTTATTTTCCGTTTCGATCGAATACGCATCATTCTGAAGCTGGGTTTTTAAAATTTCGAACTGATTGGTGGCTGTCACCTTGACTTCACCGGTCTGCTCGATCGCTTCAAGCATCGCATTAAACTGTTGATCATCGATATTTTTAACCATATATGAAAATGGTGAGTAATAGGGTACCAGGTCGGACAAAGCGCGGTACATCGAGAAGGTTGCACTCATCATCGTAATTGTAATGGCACAGGTAATGGCAATAAAACTCAGCATTTTAGAATTGGCCTTAATCCGATAAACAATCTGGGATACGCTGATAATATTTTCTGTTTTGTAATAAAAACCTTTGTTTTTTTTCAGCGCCAACATGGCCATGGGAATAAAGTTTTTAAAAAGTAGCAATGTGCCGATGACAATACAAATTAAAATAATTAGCGCTGGGACCATCAGATGAAGTCCCCCTTCATTGACATTCATGACCATGGCGATTGTGTAACCCAGGATAATCAGCGCAATTGCCAGGATCCCACCCATTACCGAATATTTTGGTAGTTTTTCACTTTCTTTGTTTGCGGATAACAATTCAATCAGTTTATAGCGGTAAATAATCCCATAAGCATTGAAAGAACTGATCACAAACAAAATCAGAAATGCCACCACCGTTGTGATAACTGCCTGCCATTGAACTGAAAAGGTCACCGCCGTTCCCTCAGCCATCAGATTTAATAAGATCATCGAAAAAAAGCGTGAGAATACAATTCCTAGAATTGTCCCGCAAACTGTGGCAATCAGTCCCATGATGATATTTTCATAAAACATCATCCGGCCGATCTGACTTTTCTTCATGCCCACCAGCGAATAAATAGCGATTTCTTTTTTTCTTGTTTTAACAAAAAACTTATTGGAATACAGGACAAAGACCGAAGAAAACAGCACAATCGCAATGGCCGCGGATTTAAATAAAACCGTTATTTTTCCGGCACCAAACCGATACCCCGAAAACTGCGGATTGAAATAGATTGAGCAGAAGATGCTAAAAATAGTTACTGCAAAGATGGTACTGATTAGATAGATTAAATAACTTCCGAATTTCTTTTTAATGTTATTGACTGCCAAACTAAAAAAGTTCACTGTTATCTCCTCCTAACGAAGACAGGACTTTTAGAATCTTGTCAAAAAATTCCTTTCTGGTGCCGGTGTTGAATATTTCCATAAACAAGATCCCATCCTTGATAAAAATAATCCGTTTGCAGAAACTTGCTGCAAAGGCGTCATGGGTTACCAGCATAATTGTCGCCTGATTTTTTTCATTTAATCGCTGCATGCATTGCAGCAGATCTTTTGATGATTTGGAATCCAGTGCCCCAGTTGGCTCATCTGCCAGAATAAGCTCGGGTGCATTAACCATCGCTCTGGCCGCGGATGCCCGTTGTTTTTGCCCGCCGGACACTTCATAGGGATACTTACCTAAAAAGTTTTCAATGCCCAATTCCGTGGCGACATGATTAACGGTTTGTTCAATTTCTTGGAGCTTTTTTTTAGATAAAATCAGTGGCAGGGCGATATTTTCTTTTAAGGTTAAGGTATCCAACAGGTTATAATCCTGAAAAATAAAACCCAGTTTACTTCTGCGAAAATCGGAAAGCTCCGGTTCCTTTATGCCGCAGATATCCTGCCCGCCAATGGAAATTTCTCCCGCCGTAACCGTATCAATTGTTGCAATTACATTTAGCAGGGTCGATTTTCCTGCGCCGGACGGACCCATGATCCCAACGAATTCACCTTTTTCAATCTCAAAACTGACACCATTCAGTGCCGTTGACACACTGCCGCCCTGTTTTGAACCATATACTTTTCTAACATCACTTACTTTTAATACTGTCATACGCGCCTCCAATAATTTACTTTAAACTAATTCTATCACTCCATTTTTTTAGCTGCCATCGATTAGCCTTACAGTATTCTTGAAGCACCTTACAGTATTGAAAGGTAAGCCAACTAAAAAGAGCCTATAACACTAGACCTTTCTTAGTCGCGTTCCGATTTTTCAAATTTACAAACTCTCTTAAGTCAACCGAACAATGATGCGATGAAGCACATCGACCGTTTCCTCCAGGTTTGTTGAAGCATCTTTAATATGATGATAAACTTCCCGTTTTTTAAGGGCATCCATAGAATCTCCACCTGAAAACAAAGAAGACATTCCCTCAATATAAAATCCCTCTATCTTTTGATGGGTTTCTCGCATTTTAGCAACGGCATCCTCTGACTTATTATGATTCTTTTTTAAATCACCGATCGCTTCAGCAAAGACTTCCACACCTAAATTCAATTGTTCGACCATGTCAATGATTGTATCATTGGCGTTCACATCAAAAGCCTTCATCGAGACCAGGGTTGATTGGGCATATTTTAAAACCCGATTCATCCCAACCGATATGGAATAGATGTCGCCACGATCGTAAGGCGTTACAAATGCTTCCGTCAGATTTTTTTCCATTTCCATCCGCGTTTCATCAGCTTCTTTAACATGTTTGGTTACTGCTTCACTATCCTCTTCGGATCCGCTTTTCAACCAATTACACAGTGCTCCAACTCCTAAAGCATTACTTTGCGCCTGCATAATAAGCATCTGATGAAAATGGTACTTTATTGGAAAAATCCGATCAATTATATTTCTTTTCTCCATTTCACTTTTCTCTCTTTCTAAATCACCTTAAAAATAATCGTTGTTATGGTATAGATCAAGGCAGAAACCAAAGCGGATAACGGAATGGTGATGCACCACGCCACCAAAATTTCTTTGACAATTCCCCAATGGACCATTTTATATTCATCGCCGGCACCAACACCCATAATCCCGCCAACAACAACATGGGTTGTCGAAACCGGTGCCCCAACAAGGTTAGCTCCCAAAATCGAACTCACCGAGGCCAATTGAGAATTTAAACTATGCAGTGGTTTAATATCAAAAATGCCTCGACCTAAGGTCTTCATGATACTCCACCCCCCCAACAAGGTACCCATAAACATCACAATTCCGCCACTCCCCCGGGCCCACAACGGGGCCGCATGGACAGCCGTTCCACTCCAGGCTGCCAGTGCCAATGTGAATAGCCCGATAATTTTTTGGGTATCATTGGAGCCATGGCTATAAGAAAGACCCGCCACGATCAACCACTGTATTTTATTAATCTTACCATTAATGGAAACCTTGGCATTTCGCAACAGTAGTTTCGTCATTTTTTCCAGAAAGAACGCAATTATAAAACCGATAAACGGCGATAAAAATAAAGCCATGATCACTTTTACAATCCCGGTGATTTGGTGATTCTCGCCAATCAATTCCGACCACCCCCATAAAATATGTTGATAACCGGATGATACGATCACAGCGCCAATGATCCCACCAATTAGTGCATGGGTAGAACTGGAAGGTAGTCCTAATTTCCAGGTAATTAAATTCCATAAGGTGGCTCCAAAAACGGCCGCGAAAAGGATGCTTAGCAAAGCCGTATCGGTTGGCAGATCAATTAACCCGGATATGGCATCGGCTACCAGGTTCCCGCCAATTACCGCCCCCACCAAACCAAAGCAAGATGCCACGGCGATGGCTTGTTTAGGACTGGCGGCTCCGCAATTGATAAAAGTTGCCACCACGGAGCTGGCATCATGAAGGCCATTTGTCAATGCGAAAACAAGCCCAATTAAAATGACTAAAACTAATATGATTGTCGCGCTTATCGTTATCATTTTCCAGCTCCTCAGATTTTATCACTTCACTATAATTTATTTTTCTTACTATATCAACAAATATAAAAAGATGCAATAGTAACGGTGCTATCAAAAAAATTGTCTCAATCTGCCAAAAGACAAATTGAGACAATTCGGTTTCTATTTAATCAAAAAACATTACATTGTTTGTGGTACCATCGGTTAAGAAGACTGCCTGAAGCATGGACCCATCTTTATTGGCCCATATTCTTATATAACTTACCTTATTATCATTAAAAGGAATCTGGGTGGCACTGGTTTCGATTCCATCTTCGCCCAAAATAGTTTTTATTTGATCATATGTGGCGCCATCTGGAATACTGTCTGCCTGTTCCTGGGTTACCGATTTCGGAGTTAAAAACGCCAGATCCTCAGCATTTGGATAAAACAAAGTTTTACTGGTTGCCAGTTCATTTTCATTGAACATGACACTCACCCCAAAACCCGTATCCTCATTGACATACACAAAGATATTTTCCATTTGGGTGCTTTCGGTTGGGGTCACTCCCAATTCGGCATCGACCTGCGCTTTTGTCTGGTCTAGCTGAACCTTGTCATAAAATTCAAAAACAGTATCTTTTGATCCACTGCTTTGACTCCCGGAACCGCTTTCCCCATTGTTTGCACCACAACCTGCTACAGTCAAAACTAATAATAAACTAATGATAACCATTGAAAGTAATTTTGCTTTTTTCATCCGCTAATCCTCCTCATTCCCTTTAATAATTATTGTCAATCCGATATTTATTACCCGATAATTTATTGTACTATCATTTCGGTTCTAATGCCATTTAAATTTACAGTGAAATGCAATCAATTTCCACAGTAGCTAACAGCCATTAAGTTGTTATGTTAAACTTCGCAGATTATCTTTCAACCGATAAAATTAAAATAAAATCTTAAAAAGTCTTAATATTAAGGTAATTATCAGGTTTCAGCTGGTAAACTCTATTTGTTGATGGCCACAACGTATACTTTTCATTAAAATTTGTATCAATCAATTGCCAAATCGGCAGAAACGGAGTATATCTATTATGCAAACAGAAAACAACTCGACTCAAAGTAAAAAAAATAAAATATCCCTCGTTCTTTATATTGGCGGTTCCATTGTCGCTGTTATGGGTATCGCATTATTAGTCAATAATATCATCCTTTATAACCAGACCATCGCTCAGTACGTGGCCCAAGGTTATGATTCCGCTGAAGTTGTTGCCCAAATGCCACCAACGCAGTTATTGCCAATTGTATTTCAGGCAATTGGTCTCTATGGTGGCGTATCACTGATTTTATTCTGTATGGGTTTAATTTTCAAAAAGGTTTCTCATTTCATTGATCAGCCCGTTCTCTTAAATCAACCAATTGTTGATGAACTTAATCTCACATCTTTGTCTGTCAATGTTATTGAAGAAGCTGACAGTACTGAAGCTTTAGAAGCAGCTGATTCACTCTTATCCACTACCGATCAAAACACTGCTGAAATTTCCGAAACTGAAATCCCCACCGAACTACCTGATGATAAAAAATCAGCGACTGTCTAAATTAACTAATTAAAGCAATCATTTTTCCAATCATTAATCTGCGTTATTCTAATGCAGATTTTTTTACGTTATCAAGGAAACAATTACTCCTTGTGTATGGCTATTTTATTTTAAACATGGACGTTCTTTTATTTTTTGTGCTATTATACTATAAAAAAGAGAATGAGGATAACCTGATCATGAATACAAGAGACAAAATATACAATACGGCCAAGCGCCTCTACCTGGAAAATGGTTATGAAAATACGCCAAATACTTTAATTGCCAAAGAAGCTGGTGTCAATCTGGGTTTAGTAACCTATTATTTT
>JAKLQL010000643.1 GCA_022013395.1 Acetobacterium sp. | reverse complement strand
ATGAACCCGATATTGTCGGATTACTGCAGGACTATTTCGAAATAAATGACTATCAGGTCATAACTGCAGTAAATGGAACGGAAGCAATGCGTAAGGTTGAAAAGCAACCGGATTTGATCATCCTGGATATCAATATGCCGGATATGAACGGACTGGAAGTCTGTCAGAGAATCAGGGAGTTTGTACCCTGTCCGATTTTTTTTTTAACGGCAAAGGTGGAAGAGTCGGATAAGATCAATGGCTTTCAGGCTGGTGGCGATGACTATATCGAAAAGCCATTCAGTATCGATGAGTTGGGTGCTCGGGTAGAAGCCCATTTGCGACGGGAAAATCGAAATCAGGTGAAAACAAAAACCAAATTTGATAAGAATTTGGTCATTGATTATCTGGAACGGGGAGTTTATTATTGTGACGAGCCGATTTGCTTCGCCAAAAAAGAGTTCGATATCGTTGCGCTTTTATTAATGAATCGCGGTCAGGTTTTTGATAAAGAACGTATTTACGAACGGCTTTGGGGATGGGAGAGTGACGGTGACAGTTCCGTTGTGGTTGAACATATTCGGCGAATCCGGGGGAAATTTACGGCTGCCGGAAGTCCGCAATATATTGAAACCGTATGGGGAGTGGGCTATAAATGGGTGAAATAAGATTCCGCTTCTGGCGGAAATTCAGGATCAGAAACATGACGATTTCCCAGGCATTCATACTTTTAACGGTGTTAACGCTGCTGGCAGCGACGATCGCATTGATGTTTGAATTGGCCGTTTTTGAACACCTTCAAAAGACCATCATGGCACCCTATCTTGAAGATTATGAAATCGCTCCGGGCTACAATACCTAAGTTTTAAAAACCGAGCCAGTTGGAATGGACGCCGTACTGATCGATTGGATGTCAGATATTCAAATGGTTGTGGTGATCACAACCATTGGTGGACTTATCGGGATCGAAGCGCTAATTTTTTATCAATTGAAATTAAAAAAGCCACTCCGTATTTTAGATGAAGCATCCCGTAAAATTGCTAAAAATGATCTGGATTTTCAAGTGATCTATAACAGTGAAGATGAAATGGGCAAACTTTGCCAGTCATTTGAAATAATGCGGGCATCTCTGGAGGAAAGCAACCGTCAAATGTGGCGAACGATGGATGAACGGAAACGTCTCAATGCAGCTTTTGCCCACGATTTGAGAACACCATTGACGGTACTGCGGGGCTATACCGATTTTCTGGCAAAATATCTGCCTCAGGATAAAATTAGCAAGGACAAACAGTTACTTACGGTTACGACAATGAGTGACCATATCGAGCGGCTTGAAAACTATGTCGCAAGTATGAATACCCTGCAGAAACTGGAAGATATTATGGTATATCCGCAGAAAGTCGAACTGGATGCTTTCATTGTACAACTGCAGGAATCGGCGGAAATATTAGGCAAGGAAAAGGAGCTGAGAATTTCTTTTTTAAACAATGCCAAAGAAAAATTCCATGCGATTGATCCAGAAATTGTAATGCAGGTCTATGAAAACCTGGTGTCGAATGGGGTACGTTTTGCAAAAAAGAAATTGACCATTGGTTTTGATGTTAACCAGGGTTTATTTGTGATCAGGGTAATGGATGATGGCCCGGGGTTCGGAAAGCATGAATTAAACAAGGTATCCGATCCATTCTATATTGGAAAAACCGAAAAATCGGAAAAAACAGAAAATCATTTTGGACTTGGCTTGCATATCTGTAAAATACTATGTGAAAAACATGGTGGTTCACTGATCATCAAGAATAACATCGGCGGTGGCGGATCAGTTGCGGCAAAATTTCCTGAAAAGATTAGTAATTCGGTTAGTTTATAAAAAGTAGATAAATGTAACATAAACTCTTCTTGAAGAATGCGGAAAATATTCCGCTTTGAAAGGAGCGTTTTTTATTGGCATTAGATATAAAATCAAAAGAAAATCAAATCAAGGATCATTCTGATCGACGAAAAAAAATGATTAGCGCAGTGGCGATGCTAATTTTTGGGGTGCTGTCAATTTTAATACTCATCATGGTTGGCAAACCGATGATCGCCTTTGTATCGGAGTTGCCACAATACCGGGAATGGGTGGCTGACAATGGACTGATCAGCCGTCTGGTCTCTGTTGGAATGATGACACTTCAGATTGTTATTGCCTTTATTCCGGGAGAACCCCTTGAAATTGCGGCCGGATATGCATTTGGATTCTGGGAAGGAAGCCTATTATGTTTAATCGGCGCAGTAGTTGGCAGTGCCATTGTTTTTCTGTTTGTTCGTCACATCGGCATGAGAGCGGTAGAAGTGTTTGTTTCCAGAGAGAAGATACAATCCCTCAAATTTTTAAAGAATACCAGAAAACTCAACAGTGTCGTTTTTCTTTTGTTTCTAATCCCCGGAACACCAAAAGATATCATGACCTATTTCATGGGAATGACAAAGATGAAATTCTCAACATGGTTACTCATTACCGGAATAGCACGGATTCCTTCGGTTATTACCTCAACGATGTGTGGCGATGCATTGGGAATAGAAGACTATACTGTTGCTATTTGGGTCTTTGGGCTAACAGCCGTGATCAGCTTGCTGGGTTTACTTTTCTACAAAAAAATAAGCCATATCGGCGGTGAACAAAATGAGGAGTAAAGATTCTCAAAATTTAGTTCCGCACTATTTGAAGAACAGCACCCATTGACAGCGCCTTCGTTTCACAATATACTTGAGAAAACTAAGTAAAATGAAGCAGGAGGAAGCAATGGCAATACGACAACTTCGACAGGATGAGGATCCAATACTCAGAAAAAAGTGCAAAGAAGTGATCGAAATCGATGAAAAAATACAAATGATTTTTGATGATATGCTGGAAACCTTGCATAGCATTCCCAATAGCGCCGCAATTGCCGCCAATCAGGTGGGGATCCTAAAAAGACTGGTGGTTATTGATATGGGCGAAGGCGTAATGAAACTGGTTAATCCGGAAATTATTGAGTTTAGTGGCGAACAGGAATGCACCGAGGGATGTTTGAGCTTCCCGGGAAAGTTTGGAACCACCATCCGTCCGCAAAAAGTGATTGTTAAGGCACGCAATGAAAACGGCGAAGAAATCATTATTACCGGCGAAGATGACCTGGCCAAATGCTTTTGCCATGAGCTTGATCATCTCGAGGGAGAAGTGTTTATTGATAAAGTGATCGCTTTTCTGGACGTTTAGATAATGGTCTTCAAAAGCGATTTAATAAAAGGTTAAGTGCATGAAGATTGATCGACTCATTGGGATATTATCAATTCTTCTGCAGCAAAAAAAAGTGACGGCGCCCTATCTGGCGGAAATGTTTGAAGTCTCCCGCCGAACCATTAACCGGGATATTGAAGACATTTGTAAGGCTGGAATCCCGCTGACGACGACTCAGGGAGCAAACGGCGGCATTGCCATTATGGAAGGGTATAAGATCGATAAAACGCTGCTGTCATCAGCAGAGCTGCAGTCCATCCTGGCCGGGCTAAAAAGTCTCGACAGCGTCGCTGGAACCAATCAATATCGGCAACTAATTGATAAACTGGCAGTCAATGGGGGAACAACCCAGCCGGATAACCATATCGTCATTGACCTGTCCTCACACTATAAAAATTCATTGGCACCCAAATTTGAAACCATTAAACAGGCTATTGACCAGAGGCGGATGATCGCTTTTTATTACTACTCACCTAAAGGTGAAAGTAGCCGCCAGATTGAGCCTTATTTAATTGTTTATCAATGGTCATCCTGGTACATCTGGGGATATTGTCCAGAGCGCTCGGATTACCGTCACTTTAAACTTAACCGCCTTTGGGATTTGCAAGTGCAGGACGAGACTTATGAACCCCGGGATTTGCCGGAATATAACAGTCAGAAGCAATTGACCATGCCCAGCCAGATTCATCTGGTGGCAGAATTTGACCCAGTCATGAAATGGCGACTCATTGATGAATACGGGATTGATTGCTATCAAATGACCAATGAAGGAAAGCTCCATTTTGAATTCTATTTTTCCAGCCAAGAAAATCTTTTCAGTTGGCTGCTGAGCTTTGGCGATGGGGCTGAAATTATTGAACCCAAAGAATTGCGCGAAGAATTGTTAAAGGTAACCGAAAAAATCAGTGAAAAATATGCTAAACACGAGTGACGTTTTCGGAAACATGACATACAGGTGTCGTGATTACTAAGGTACAATCATTCAAAAACGAGGAGGAATAGAAATGAAATTTGAAGCACCCATGCTGGTAGTGGATGATATCAATCGTT
>JAKLQL010000642.1 GCA_022013395.1 Acetobacterium sp. | reverse complement strand
TGAATGTTTCCGGCGACATAAATGAAGAAATCTGACTGCCCCAGTCATCATGATGAAAAATCGCATCTGGATGAATGTGATAGACAAATTCTTTAGCGAGTTTTAATTCATATTCTACCAGATAATCGATGAGCTCATGCATGGCTTCGGGTTCTTCATAAAAAGCCATTAGCGCTTCTTCCATGCTCATCAGATAATGAACATTTTCAAAAATACCAGGTGCTACAAAAGCGGTCACATACTGTTCATTTCGATCAACGGCATTGGCATCAGCGATGGCTGTCGCCCAATCTTCTTCCGGATGTTTAACATTCGGAGCTTTGACAGTATCTTTCCATTTGGTAATGTCTTTGACGACAATATGTTCGTCATCATGCACTGGAAATGCCCCTAACTGACCTTCTGGCCATCGAGTTGTTACACCCCATTCGTTCACAATCTCGCCGCCAATTGGTGGCTTGGCTCGGGTGATTGGTGTTTTCATCATCATCGCAAAAGCTTCATATTGTTTTACAAACCGATCTGGATTTCCGCCCTTGATGGTTTCCATTAAATTTTGTCTTTTTGTTAACATTTTTGGGTCTCCTTTAATTTTCTTATTAATTACAGCTCAAGCAACAAGTTCTTTGGCTTTAACAGCGGCACTACCAGCGTCTGGAGCAAATCCATCAGCGCCGATTTCAGTTGCATATTCTGGTGTCACAGGGGCGCCTCCAACGATAACTTTAACATTTAGGCCGCTGGCTTTAATGGTTTGAACGGCTTCTTTAAGTGCTGGCATGGTGGTTGTTAAAAGACCTGAACAGGCAACTAAAGTAACGTTTTCGTTTTCTTTAACAGCTTCCACAAATTTTTCGGCTGGTACATCAACACCCAGATCAACCATCGTAAATCCGGCACTTTCAATCATCATTGAGACCAGGTTTTTGCCGATATCATGTAAATCGCCGGCAACCGTTCCGATAATACAGGTCCCTAAAGATGCCGAAGTGTCGCCAGCCATCAGCGGACGTAAAACGTCAACGCCTTTTGACATCGCTTTAGCAGCGATCAACATTTCCGGAACGAATATTTCTCCGGAAGAGAATTTTTCGCCGACTACGCTCATGGATTCAACCATCGCTTGAAGGATCTCGCCAGGGGCATTACCTTCGTCTAATGCTTCCTGAACCAACCCGGGGACCAGTTTAGTTTTACCAATTTCTACTTTTTCTTTAACTTCTTGAATTTTTGACATCTTTTTTCTCCTATTTTTTATTTTTAGTATTCTATGGCAACTGTTTGTGTGCATCAGCTGCAGAATTTATAAACTTAACATTAATTACAATTTATAATACTGGTGTTTAAACTATTAAAATTATGTCAGCTTATACTGTGAACACGTTTAAATGCCATAAATTAATTGTTAGATTCTTCTTTGATAATTAAATTTAACTAAAACTATTTTTTAATATTATAATTTGTTTCCTATTTACAATTTTATTGTACACGTATACAGAGCTTATGTCAATAACTTTTTTAGTAATATTTCGCTAATCACCTATTTAATCGCAGAATTTCTATTTAATTAATCCTGTTATTTAATCTAAATTGATTTCTTTACGATCGCAAATTTATCTGACATCCTTAATTTGCGGATTTTTCATCTGTTTCTCACGGTTTGTTCACGTAAACAACACCTTAAAAGATTATTCTTTATTAAGCCAATGAGATCCACTTTCCATACGGATCTGTAAATTAATAGATGGAGGAACATAATGAAAAAAAAACGTCAGTATTTTATCGGCAATTACAGTCATGTCCATGGCCTTTTCTACCAATGTTTTTGCTGCTTCAAATACAAACTACTACTGATACCGCCACCGTTGTATCTGACACCAATAATCAGCACCCCTGAGATGAGTGTCGGTTCAACCTACACCTCAACTGCTGGCAATCGGTCCGTTGAAATTGAGCAAACCGGCATTGTTACCAGCAACGGCCATAATGGCGGCACTGGCGATCCTGGGGGAACAAGTACCAGACCCCGGAACAACCCCGACACCGCCAACCCAGACATCAGTCTAATCCAGTAATTTTTTGCTCAAAAAAAGATGCCATCAACTGGCATCTTTATTTTTATTTATGCTTTTCTATGTTTGTCTCTTTATTCTTTTTTTCTTTAATTTTTTTTCGTATTTTTATAAATATCAGGAACCCCAGTCCAGCTATGATCGCAAATGGAATCAGTCTAAAAATCAGAACGACCAGAAATGCCAGGATTGCAAGAATTACGTTGATAGAGGTAATGAAGCCTTCCCCAATTTTCGTTAAGACCTCAGAAAATGGCGAACTTATAATCGTTGAAGATAAATGCGTTTCATATATTGATACATAAATCGAAGAATAAGCCATTTCAGTGTCCCAGTTTTTTATGGTCGACGTCAGACTGTCAATTTCAGTCCGAACCCGGTTGAGTTCTGTTTCAATAGCCAGC
>JAKLQL010000641.1 GCA_022013395.1 Acetobacterium sp. | reverse complement strand
TTTACCGATATTCTTTTCGTTTGGAAGATGGCTGGATCAAAAGTGCTTCCCGATATTTGGCAACGGTCCGCCTGGCCACATCCAGCTTTTTTCCCTGGAGCAATTCAGAAATTTTTTGATCACTTAACGGCTTTTTCTTATCTTCCTGCTCAATCAACTCCTGAATGTATCGCTTGATGGCATCGGAAGATCGGTCTTCTTCTCCCTGGGCATATCCGCGTTTAAAGAAAAACTTCAGCGCAAAGGTCCCCTTGGGGGTTTGAATGTATTTTCCCCGAATCGCCCGACTTACGGTGGATTCATGAACATCGATCATTTCGGCAATTGCTTTAAGCGTCAGTGGCCGCAAATCGGCAACCCCTTCAAAAAAGAAGCTCTTTTGAGATTCGGCTACAGCCATAATTACCTTTTTAATCGTATCTCGCCGCTGTTCGATGCTTTTGATCAGAAAAGCCGCACCATCCAGCTTTTTTTCCAGATAAACTCGGGTTTCTTCATTTTTATCCGAGTTTTTTAATAAGCCCTTATAATAGTTATTGATTCGCAGTCGCGGTGCTGAAACATCATTGACCTTCACCACCAGTTCATCATTGACAATTTCGATACTACCATCAGGAATAACGTAAGAAACCCGCTCTGAACAGGAAAATTCCCGGCCCGGTTTTGGTTCCAAGGTTTTGACAACTTCTTTGAACTCATAGACCTCCTCAACCGACAGCCCGGTGGCCTGAGCGATACGCTTAAATTGGCTGTCCGCCAAATCCATCAGGTGGTTTTTGGCAATTTCCATATATACCTCATCATCATGATACCCCATCTGATGCAGTTGAATCAGTAAACATTCTGCAATGCTTCTACACCCAACCCCACTGGGATCAAATCTCTGGATAATTTCAATCATCTGGTTGATCTGTTCTTCTGTAACAGCCAGAATATCCTTAATATAGTCAAGATCAATGATCAGATAGCCATTATCATCAATACAGTCAATTAAATATTCGCCAATCAATTTTTCTGAATCACTTAGATTTTTTTCAAGCATATTGAATTGAAAATGCAGATATTCGTTGAGCGTTTTCTCTTGAGAAGTGAATTTCTCAAAACCATACTCATCATCCGGATCAGGAGTTGATTGAATCTGGCCGCGATAATCGGCGTTTTCCATGCTATGGAAGTATTCGTCCCATTGAATCTCATCTTTAGACGGCGACTCCTGAACCGATTCTTCTTGAAC
>JAKLQL010000640.1 GCA_022013395.1 Acetobacterium sp. | reverse complement strand
ATACCCTAAGAACCTACATCATGTTTATCGGAGATTATGAAAAATCTGCGCCCTGGTCGGATAACGGTGCCAAAGGCTGCCGCCGATTCCTGGATCGGGTCTGGAAGCTCCAGGATATGGTTGTCGAAGAAGCTGGTTATGGCAAAGCCCTGGAATCAGCCATTCATAAAACCATTAAAAAAGTCAACGATGATTATGAAGAAATGAAATATAATACTGCAATAGCAGCGCTGATGACCCTGGTTAATGAATTTAACCGCGAAGGAGCCATCACCGGAGATGCCTTTAAAACATTCTTACAATTGCTCTATCCGGTGGCGCCTCATATCACTTCTGAAATCTGGCAGAATATGCAAATGGGCGGAGCGCTGGATGATGCCGCCTGGCCTCAATATGACGAAGCCAAAACCGTCGATAACGTCATTGAAATGGCAGTTCAGATCAATGGCAAGGTTCGGGGAACCATTACCATTCCGGTTGATGCCGATAAGGACGAAGCCAAGGCCATTGCTCTGGCACAGGAAAACATTCTGGCATATATCCAAGGCAAAACCATTGTCAAAGAGATTTATGTCCCTGGAAAGATTTTTAATATCGTGGTAAAATAGCAACTATGAAAGTAATTCATCTCTATACCGATGGCGGTTGCCGCGGCAATGGCCAAGAAGGAGAAAATCTGGGTGCCATTGGCGGCGTTCTGATTTATCCGGAGAAAAACGTGACTAAAGAGTATAAACGGGCTTATGAAAACACCACCAACAATCAAATGGAGTTGTTGGCGGTGATTGAAGGGTTAAAGCTACTAAAAGAGCCTTGTGAGGTTCATATTTACAGCGATTCGGCCTATGTGGTTAATGCCTATCTGCAGAATTGGATTGGTGGATGGAAGGCGAAGAATTGGACCCGGGGAAAAGCCGGAGCGTTGAAAAACAGAGAAATCTGGATGGAACTGGATCAGCTGGTCAACAGCCATAAGGTCACTTTTCACAAGGTCAAGGGACATGCTGAAAATCCCTATAACAATCAGGCCGATTTACTGGTTAACCAGGCCATGGACGAGTACCGCTTTTCCAATTAAAATAAAAAAAGAAATGTACTCCCCAAAAAAGGACTTAAACCGAATCCGGTTTAAGTCCTTTTTATATCGTATACTACATTATTAAATTAAAATGCCATTAATAGGCCTTTGTCATTGGAATAGTAAGTCGTTAAACCATGCATCGGGAAAATATAGATTTCCTTGAGATCAAACCGTTTCTCCAGTAGATCTTTGAGGATTTCAGCCTGGCTGAGATTATTACAGTGGGTAATGACCACGGGAAACTGGGGTTGGGTCTTAGCCTTTTCCTCGACCATATTAGCAAGACTGGAAAGCGCTTTTTTTATCCCTCTGGCTTTCGTAACCAGCTGGATTTCACCCTTATCATCGGATCGGAAAATGGGCATGATCGAGAGGACGGAGGCAACAGCTCCAGCCACCCGGTTCATGCGTCCGCTTTTAACCAGATTGGAAAGATCCTGCAGCAAAAACCGCAGGTTTAAGGTCTCAAGATAGAGGGTCAGCTTTTCAGTGATGGTTTCAAAATCCATATCACCGGCTTTAATCAGATCTCGCAATTTCATCACCATTAAAATCATTACTGGCGAGGTTGAGAGGGTATCAAACAAACTTATTTTTAGGGAAGCGTCTTCTTCAAGGACCATGTTTTTAGCAACCCGGGCACTGTTATAGGTGCCACTTAAACCGGAAGTCATGGCAATCACGTAGCTTTCTTTATTTTTTCGAAGCTCAGCTGCAAAGTCCTCAGGGGATGGGCATGACGAAGAAGTTGCTGTTTTTTCAGCCTTCATGGCTGCGATCAGTTCCTTTGTATTCAGGGTTTCATCATCTATAAATTCATGATTGCCGACAATTATTTTTAAGGGTACAATTGAAAAATCAATACCGTCCTTCTCCAAAAAATTTTTAGGCAAATCACATGAGCTATCACTGATAATTCGTGGTTTCACATTAAATTCCTCTTTTCAATCGTTTATCGTTTTAAGATCTTTATTTACAATACCGACCAACAGATCAACCAACAGTCGTTTTTAATTGACAATAATCAATCGTAAACTAAAATGCTTAAAAAGATCTTTCGCTGCGTTTAAATGGATTCTGACAGGTAAGGAATTGCGTCATGCATATTCATTTGGTTTAAGACGTCTTGGGTAATCAAGGTGGTTGCGTGACCATTGTAGATTCTACCAAGACTATTTTTAATCGAAAAACGTTTGATTTCGTTTTCTTTAAGGGCATCAATCGCCAGAATGAGCTCATTAAAGTTATTAGCCACGACTGCGGCACCCTGACGCTTGAACCATTGAGCATTTTCGCCCTCTTGGCCGGGGGTGGGATTGTATAAAATAACTGGGATTTTTTTCGTCACGACTTCACTGAGGGTGATGCCACCGGGTTTGGTGACCATTAAATCACCAACGGTATAAAATTCGTGAATATCCGGGATAAAACCAAAAATTCGGGTATTATTCAAGTTTTCCATTTCAAGCTCGCGCTGGAGACTCTTGTTTTTGCCACAAATAACAATGGTCTGGAGATTATCCATCGTGTCAGTCCGACGACAGATATCTTTAATATTTTTTAGAACCCCATAGGTTCCGGCAAAAATAATCAGAATTTTTTTATGGGGATCCAGATTGTACTTATTGATAATGGTATGACGATTTTCTTTGGCATAAAAGGCATCCCGGATGGGAATACCAGTTTTCAGAATTCGTTCGCTGGGAATTCCTTCACCGATCAAGGTTTCTTCAACGTTTTCACAGGCCACATAATAGCGGTCAGTATCCTGGTGGATCCAGGGTTTGGGAATGCAAAAATCAGTAACCACAGTAAAAAGCTTAATATGCGGATAATTTTCTTTTTTAAGGATCGATGAAATGGTATAACCGTAGGTATTGATGATACAGTCTGGTTTGAACTCATTAACCATCTTCAATAAAGCCTTGCTTGTGAAATTCCAGAGATTGTACATAAATTTTTTATGGGCATATTCTTCAACGTCATAATAAATGCGTTCGTAAAAACTACTCCCAATGGAATAGGACAGTAAATAAGATTTTTCAATCATGCGATTGAGGGTGGGATTGGTTTTATCAAATAAATCCTGCACTGAAACGAGGTGCCCCCGAGCTTCAAAACTCTCCTTGAGGGTTTGGGCTACCATTTTATGGCCAGACCCGTGGGAACAAGTTAATATCAGTATTCTTTTTGGTTCTAACATGGTAATCCGTCCTTTCCTGAGATTTTTGCAAAAATCTCCAAATAACTTCATACCATTAGTTTAGTCAGAAATGATTAGATTTCCATTAGAAAAAGGTTGCGGACTAACAAATCTACGGTTGATTGTTAGTCCGATCGATCCTTAAAAAGAAATCTCATAAAAAGAAATAACGATATTCTCTGGCACGGTGATACTTTTTAGTTACTCATCAACCTCAATACCCAAAATACAAATATCATCCGAAGAAGCCTGATCTTTTTTAAATTCAATGCAGGCATCAATGATGTGGCTACCGATTAGATTAATCGGCAAATCAAAATTATTTTTGACTACCGAGACCACCCGCTCCATTGAAAAATCTTCCCGATCCGGGTTCTTGGCATCGACAAGACCATCGGTAAAGAGCAATAATTTATCGCCTTTAGAAAAATTAATGCGCATATCAAAATAATGCATGGTTTTCATAAACTGTTGCAAACCCAGCATCGGCAGGTTGGGCTTGAGCATTTCAATCGTTTGATTGGATTTCATAAGAATTGCATCTGGATGACCGGCGTTAGCAAAATATAAGACGCCGTCTTTAGGGTCTAGAACCAGGGCAATGGCAGTAAAAAAAGTATTGTCCATCTGTTGACTAATATCGGACTCAATCTGTTTTAAGACTAAGCTGGGGGATTGGTTAATCCGATTGTCTTTCATCGTATAGGAATAACTCAGTTTAATCATACTGGTAATCATCGCGGCATCGATGCCGTGGCCAGTTGCGTCAGCGATTAAAAGACTGATCTTGCCATTGTCCATAAAATGAAAATCATAAAAATCGCCGCCGACTTTTCGAAAAGGCCTCAAATAGCTATAAAAATGGTAATGATCTGACACAAAGGAACCAGGGGAAGGAATTATCTTACGCTGAAGGTTCTGCGCAAATTCTAATTGCTTGTCGAAAGGGGATACAAGGGATTCATAATGATCTGAACTATTCAAACGGTGACCTCCTTTAGGTTTATTTTGTTTATTATAACATATTATTTTTGACTTGAGCGGCTGATTTCTTTAAAAATGATTGAAATTATTGATACTTACCCTTATAATGAACTTATCAATATGAAATGAGGTGTCTAAAATGATTGAATTTGTATACGGTTCAAAAGGAAGCGGCAAAACAAAAAAAATGATTGACATGGCAAACACTGAGCTGGAGACCTGCGAAGGGGATATCATTTTTCTTAACGACAGAGACAAATATCGAGTAAAAGTAGATACTAAAATCAGATTCACAAACCTGGAGGAGTTTGGCATCGTCGGATCAGATCAACTTTTTGGCTTTATTAGCGGGGTCATCGCAGAGAATTATGATGTTAAAATTGTTTTTATTGATAATACACT
>JAKLQL010000639.1 GCA_022013395.1 Acetobacterium sp. | reverse complement strand
TATAAAGTTCATTGGTAGTCAAACTTATAAGAAAAACAATTTTTACAAAATTATTTTTTCAAGATTGAATATTTCGCCATTTTCACCCAATTATTGCAAAGTTATTCTCTATTTTTAATTTTCTATCAAACAAGCCAATCGAATCTTTAAGTTGGGGTTGACATCAACGCTGGTTTTTGATATCCTTCAACTTAGTTCAAAAATAAATAATAAAAGCGTTGAAAAAAGAATAGATCATTGGGTCAATAGTTCAAAGCGAGCAGGTGATGGTGCAAGATCTGTAATTAAACCCCATGAATGGCACTTTTGGAGCTGCAAACACATCGTCCATTATGGCGAATGCTGTTTGACGTGAAATTCGTTATAAATTTAGAAGGTGGTTTGCCGTTGATGGCAGACAACTTGGGTGGAACCGCGGTTAATCCGTCCCTTGTATGTTTACAAGGGGCGGTTTTTTTAATTTAGCGTAAACGCTATTTCATAACACTATGTTTCTTAGGAGGAAAAAATGTCAGAATTTACAATGGCTGAAATTGTCAGTCTCGCCAAAATGAGAGGAATTATTTTCCCAGGTTCAGAAATTTACGATGGTCTTGCCAACAGCTGGGATTACGGCCCACTGGGTGTCGAAATGAAAAACAATGTCAAAAAAGCCTGGTGGAAAAAATTTGTTCAGGAATCACCATACAATGTCGGTTTAGATGCTGCGATCCTGATGAACCCCAAAACCTGGGTTGCCTCAGGTCATGTGGGTGGCTTTAACGATCCACTAATGGATTGTAAAGCCTGTCAGTCGCGCTTCCGGGCCGATAAACTGATTGCTGACTACTATTTTGAAAAAGGTGAAGATGTCATTGTTGACGCCTGGTCCAATGAGCAGATGATGGCCTTTATTCAGGAGCATAATATTGTCTGTCCTGAATGTGGAAAAATGGATTATACCGATATTCGCCAATTCAACCTAATGTTTAAAACTTTTCAGGGTGTTAACGAGGATACCGCCAGCGAAATCTTCCTGAGACCAGAAACTGCTCAGGGAATTTTTGTTAATTTTAAAAACGTTCAACGAACCACCCGAAAGAAAGTGCCCTTTGGTATTGCCCAGGTAGGTAAATCCTTCCGTAATGAAATCACCCCCGGCAACTTTATCTTCAGAACCCGGGAATTTGAACAAATGGAGTTGGAATTCTTCTGCGCTCCTGGCACTGATTTGGAATGGTTTAATTACTGGAAAGAATTCTGTAAGAAATGGTTGTATGATTTGGGTATGAAAGACGAAAACATCCGTTTCCGGGATCATGACCAGGAAGAGCTTTCTCATTACAGCAATGCCACTACTGATGTGGAATTCCGTTTCCCATTTGGCTGGGGTGAGCTCTGGGGGATTGCCGACCGTACCGATTTTGACTTGACCCAGCATCAGGATCACTCTGGAAAAGACATGAAATATACCGATCCAGTCACCAATGAAAAATACATTCCTTATTGCATTGAACCATCATTGGGTGCTGATCGCGTCTTTCTAGCTTTCCTATGTAATGCCATGGAAAAAGAAACAATCACCAACGGCGACAAAACCGAAGAACGAAACGTTATGCGCATCCATCCCTTCCTTTCCGCTTATAAGGCTGCGGTATTGCCACTGTCAAAAAAACTGAGCGACAAGGCAGTAGAAATTTCAACGCTGCTATCCAAACATTTTATGATTGAATATGACGAAGCCGGCAGCATCGGCAAGCGTTACCGCCGCCAGGACGAAATCGGCACACCTTTCTGTGTTACTGTGGATTTTGACACCCTGGATGATGAATGCGTCACCCTCAGAGATCGTGATACCATGGATCAGGTGCGTGTGCCTATTTCCGAAGTTGTCAACTATATAGCCACACGTATCGATTTTTAATTAACATACGAAAACAAACTGATCGTATCAATAATTATTAGATTATTACAAAAAAAGGTTCCCTGTTCGAAAAACTATTCGAACAGGGAACCTTTTTAAGTGATAAATTTTTTGATTATATGACAGCTAAAGCTAACTAAGCTTCTTTAATTGCCAATACGTCTTGTGGACATGCTTCTACACAGATACCACATGCGATACATTTAGAAGGCACATCTCGGTCTTCTGATTTAACCAGTACGCCAAATGGACATGCTTCTACACATTTTCCACAGTTTACACATAATTTTTTGCTGATCATGTATACACCTTTGGGATTTTGTGTGATTGCTCCAGCTTCACATGCTTTTGCACATTTACCACATTGGACGCATACCAAAGTTTTGGGGCTACCATCTTCTTTTTCGGTAATTTTAATACATGATAATTCTGAAACTGGTTCTTTGTAGAATGCGTTTGCACATGCTAATTCACATCCTAGACATTTTACACAAGCTGCTTGATCTGCTACGACTACTTTTTTCATTGTTACTCCTCCTTAAGGACAATT
>JAKLQL010000638.1 GCA_022013395.1 Acetobacterium sp. | reverse complement strand
CAGGTTGTTAAAGGAAAAATCATTCTAGCTACCGTTGAAGGGGATGTTCATGATATCGGGAAAAATATTCTCAAGGTGATTCTGGAGAATTATGGCTACGAAATCCTCGATTTAGGCAAGGATGTCAAGGTTGAAACCATCATCCAGACCATTCAAAATGAGAATGTTAAATTAGTGGGGCTCAGCGCCCTGATGACAACAACCGTAAAAAACATGGAAAAAATCATCAAAGAAATCAAGTCCAGCTGTCCAGCCATCACCATTATGGTTGGCGGTGCGGTTTTAAACCCAGAATACGCCAAAACCATTGGCGCCGATTATTACGGCAAAGACGCCCGGGAAGGTGCCGGTATCGCAAAAAAAGTATTTGAATAAAATTGGAACAACAAAAAAGACAGCGCTTAGCTGTCTTTTTTGAGTTGGATAAAGAGGTTAATCCGCGATTAAGCGAAATTCATTGACATCAAACAACCCCATATCAGTTAAACGCAGGGATGGGATCACTGGCAAGGCCATAAAGGAAAGGGTAATAAAGGGATCAACCCAGGCTGGTACGCCGAGCTGATGGGCAGATTCAATCAGTGAAGCCACTTTCTGCTGAACCATTTCTCCTGAATCAAGACTGATCAGTCCGGCCAGTGTCAATGGAACAGCGCCGACGATTTGGTGATTTGACACGACTACATAGCCACCGCCGATTTCAGCCAGATGATTGACCGCCAGCAGGATATCTTCATCATTATCACCAGCTACAATAATATTATGGGAATCATGGGCGACGGTGGTGGCAATGGCGCCATTACGGATCCCAAAACCCTTAATGGCCGCCACGCCAACATTACCGGTATAGCGATGACGTTCAATGACACAGAGCTTAGCATAGCTTTCATTGGGTACAAACAGACCGTCTTGTCCCGGCAGGGATTCAACTAGATGATGGGTTTCAATCTGGTTGGGTACAATTTCGATGACATGGTCTTTTTCGTGAATCGGAAGGATTAATTTATCAGGAGTAAGCGCATGGAGGTGAATCGAATTAAGCAGAACGGGATCGATCCGATAATGCGGTTTGCCCTTCCAGAGGGTGTCATTAACCAAACCGCCATCTTTATAAACCTGTTCAACGGTCATGGTTTCAAGATCCGAGAGGATTACCAGATCGGCCCGATATCCGGGTGCGAGGGCACCAAGTTTTTTCAGTCCGTAGGCCTGGGCGGTGTTAATGGTCGCCATTTTGATGGCTTTAATGGGATCCAACCCCAGATCGATAGCCAGCTTGATATTCCAGCGGATATGTCCGTCCTGATGGATATCTTCCAGATGCTTGTCATCGGTACAGAAGAGAAACCGATCCAGCGGAACTTCATGTTGAAGCAAACCCCTCACAATAGCGGTAAGGTTTTTGGCGGCGGAACCTTCCCGAATGAGAATATAAAAGCCGGCTCTTAGTTTTTCAAGCGCCTCTAAAAAACTGGTGGATTCGTGTTCACTGTTAATACCAGCGCAGCCATAGGCCTGGAGTGGTTTTCCTGTAAGCCCGGGAGCGTGGCCATCAGAAATCTTGTGGCGACAAAGGGTCAGTTTATCGAGAATCACTGAGTCGCCAGCCAACACATCGGGAAAACACATAACCTCACCCAATCCCAGAATCCGGGGATGGTCCAGATAAGGTTGCATCGCGGCAGCGACAAATGGTCCGGCACCGTTTGTTTCAAATGGGGTGGCCGGAACCGATGATGGCAGCATCACAAAGACATTTAAAGGAAGCTGTTCACTGGCAGTAAGGATATAGTCCAGCCCGATTTTACCTGCTACATTAACAATCTCATGGGGATCGGCAATAATCGTCGTGGTGCCGGTAGGGACAATGGCTTTGGCCAGTTCAAACGGCGTGACCATAGTGGATTCAATATGCAGGTGGGCATCAATAAATCCCGGCACAATATATTTTCCACCGAGATCCACTTCCTCAATACCCTCGTAAGAACCGATACCGGCAATGATGCCATGGGAAATAGCCAGATCACCGACATGGATTTCTTCGGAAAATACGTTGAGAATTCTGGCATTTTTCAAAACCAGATCCGCTTTTTCAAAACCGTTGGATACAGCAATATTTTTTTTGAGGTTTTCTTTATAGTTTCTCATGTTTCTACCTATCTATGCATACAGATTTAATTGAGGAATAAATAATTATACCCTGGAATATTCCCTTTTTTTACAAAAAAATGCAATTTTTATATGAATATGCTCAAAAAAGGGTTATAATGATAATTAGAACATGCATTTATCCCTGTACTTCAACTTACTTATAAATTATAATAATTATAAACTAAAAAGTAATTCTAAGAAAGTGGTGAACAAAATGAAAAAATGGCGCTGCACAGTATGCAATTATGTACATGAAGGTGATACTCCTCCCGACAAATGCCCAATTTGCGGAGTGGGCCCGGATAAGTTTGTTTTAATCGAAGATACCGAAGTCATTGTTCCTAATAAAGAGAAAAAATGGCGTTGTACCGTTTGTAATTATATCCATATAGGTGAGACACCACCAGATAAATGCCCAATCTGCGGGGTAGGTCCAGAAAAATTTGTTCTGGTTGAAGAAGTCCCGGACGGTTTATCAGATAAAAAAAGAGAAGCGCTGCAGACCTTATTATTTAATGTCAGCTACGGCTTATATATTATTTCATCGCTTAAAGATGATAAGCTCAATGGCATGGTTTCCAATACCTTTATTCAGGTTACCAGCACCCCATTAAGAGCAAGCGTATGCTTGGGAAAAGGAACCCTGACATCTGAATATGTGAGAGAATCTGGCGTGTTCGGTGTTTCGATTCTGGGAAAAGAAAATCATGATCTGATCAAACATTTTGGTTACCAAAGTGGACGCGACGTGGACAAGTTTAAAACGCTCAGCTATGTAACCGGAGAAAAAACTGGCTGTCCTGGTTTATTGGAAACCCTGTGCTTTATTGAATGTGAAGTCGAACAAACCATTGATTTGGGAACCCACTATATGTTTATCGGCAAAGTTGTTGATGGGGACGGCTTCAGCAAAGAAGAACCCATGACCTATGCTTATTATCACGCTACCCGATAGTTAATGCAAAAGCCCATGCGAAATATCGCATGGGCTTTTTTTAATTGGTGATTTTTTCTTTTAATTCAGGGAAAGCTTTTAAAACCGATTTAACCAACTTATTACAACCGTAGGTTAAGGTATCGGTGGTTGGCAGATGGTATTCGTGTTCGTAGGTTTTGATGGTATCGTGAACTTCACTTTCGCTCATATCTTCATGATTGAGGGTGATCGCAATAACCTTGGATTGGGAAAACTGTTCAAGAAGTTCAATTTCGCTGGAGAGGGTTGGCATTTGCAGATAGTCAAAATCCACTCGACGTTTTCGTTTAGGTGGATGCTGAACAATGATGGCATCCGGTTTTCCGCCGCGGATAATAGCGCAGGAGCTGATAAAGGCTGGATGACTGAGCGCGCCCTGTCCTTCCAGGATAATGACATCAGGTTTTTCATGAATATTTGCCTCGACCACCGCATTTTCCAATTCGCCAGTCATGAATTCTGAGGGAATCGCATCCAAAGCGATACCATATTTTTCGCCCTGGATCAATGAGCTCTGACCGGTACCGATAAAACTGGCACGCAGTCCCCGTTCTTTTAGGGCAGCAATGAGCAACATTGCTGTGGTTCGCTTACCGACGGCACAATCTGTACCGAGAATGGCTATTTTAGGCGTTTTTACATTCAAAATATCCCCAGTAAAAAGATGGAGATAGCGATTGGCAAGGGGTTTTCGGATATCATAAAGTTTAACTCGATAACGTTTGGCCTGTTGTTTAAATTCAGAATCTTCAGAAATAAATTCATGGAGACCGTTGACAATATCCATTCCCAGGGACATCGCCTTGAGAAAAATACGTCTTTCTTTGGTTGATAAAATCGCATCTTTTGGTGCAATGCCGTAAATAAAATATTTGGGGACCTAGGCCAATTGATCCATGGCATCAGCTAAATCGCGGTAAATCGGGATCCCATTGTCGACTCCCTCCAATACTTTTCCGGCATCCAGACCTTCTTTTGAGCTGTCTATAACACATGTGAT
>JAKLQL010000637.1 GCA_022013395.1 Acetobacterium sp. | reverse complement strand
ACGTTTATGAAGAACTGCCATATGCAGGTCGCGCAGTTGAAGATTTAAATACAGCTGATGTTCGTTACTTAGGACATATCACTGATGCTGAAGTACGTAATTTCGGTGTGCCATTGGTAACAGATGACATTCCAGGTGTTGCGGTAATTATTGGTGAAGCTAAAGACGCTGAAACGCTTGCTGGAATCGTTAAAGATTATCAGGGCAAAGGCTTATTGACCTTCATGGTTGGTAAAGTAATCGATCAAGCAATTGAACAAAAAATCAAAATGGGTATTGACCTTCGAGTTATTCCTTTGGGATATGAAATCGAATCTGTTATCCATGTTGTATCTGTAGCACTTCGTGCCAGCTTAATCTTTGGTGCGACACCTCCAGGCGACTTCCTGGCTCACAGAACCTACACAAAAAACCGTGTTAAAGCATTTGTTAATGTATTTGGACCATGGGATAACAAAATTATCGCTGCCGGTGCTGCTGCCATCGAATTAGGCTTCCCAGCAGTAACAGAAACGTTCATTAATGAAGTACCAACCTTATTATTACACCAACCAGATAACAGCAAAGTGGTTGCAACTTCTTTAGAAGCTCGTAACATCAAAATCAAAGTTACCGAAATCGACTGTCCAGTTGCTGTTTCTTCAGCATTTGAAGGCGAACGTGTTCGTAAAGATACGATGTTTGCTGAATTTGGCGGAAACAAAACTGAATGTTGGGAACTTGTTACAACCGGCGATTTAGCTGAAATGGAAGATCATAAAATCACAGTTGTTGGACCAGATATTGACGATGCTATGTTCGCAGGAAAAGACGTTGTACGTTTACCTATGGGCGTTGTTGTTAAAGTTGCTGGTAAGCAAATGCAAAAAGACTTCGAAACCGTTCTTGAAAGACGTATCCATTACTTTACAAACTATATTGAAGGTGCAATGCATGTTGGACAAAGAAATATCGCTTGGATCCGTTTAACAAAAGAAGCTTTCGAAAAAGGTTTCCGTTTAAAACATATCGGTGAAGTTTTATACGCAAAAATGCGTTCTGACTTTGATAAAGTTGTTGATAAATGTGAAGTTACCATTTACACCAATGCTGAAGACGTAAAACGACTTGGCGAAGAATTAGTTAAACCAATCTACGCAGAACGTGACGAACGAATGGGTTCTTTAACTGATGAAAGCGTTGATGAATTCTACACCTGTTTATTATGTCAATCATTTGCTCCAAGCCACGTTTGTGTTGTTACACCAGAACGTTTAGGTCTTTGTGGTGCAGTATCCTGGTTGGATGCTAAAGCGACTAAAGAATTAGATCCAATGGGACCAAACCAACCAATCGTTAAGGGCACAGCAACTGACGAACGTCTTGGAACCTGGGATTCAGTAAACGAAGTTGTAGCTCAAACTTCACAAGGTGCAGTTGAAAAAGTTACACTTTACTCAATTCTTGAAGATCCAATGACCTCTTGTGGTTGTTTCGAATGTATCTGTGGTATCATGCCAGAAGCTAACGGTGTTATCATTGTAAACCGTGAGTTCCCTGACACTTCTCCAGTAGGTATGACTTTCGGTGAATTAGCATCGATGACAGGTGGTGGGGTTCAAACTCCAGGCTTCATGGGTCATGGTCGATTCCTCATCGGTTCTAAAAAATTCATGTCAGCTGAAGGCGGTTTATCACGAATCGTTTGGATGCCAAAAGAATTAAAAGACGATGTTGCAGAACGTTTAAATAAAGCAGTAAAAGAAATGACTGGTATTGAAAACTTCGCAGACATGGTTTGTGATGAAACAATTGCTATCGATTCTGAAGCTGTATTAGAATTCTTAGAATCAAAAGGACATCCAGCTTTAGCTATGGACCCAATTATGTAATTAAATTTGACCTGAGTCGAATTTTGTAACATGCCTGAAGGCAGAACACAGACGTGTT
>JAKLQL010000067.1 GCA_022013395.1 Acetobacterium sp. | reverse complement strand
TGGTATCCTCGGTTTCTTTCAGATAGTCTTCGTAAACCTTGTTGGCAACGGCGGTGTGGGGATCCATCAGATAATGAGTTTCATCAAAAATGGCTTTGATGGCCTGGGCGGTTTCGGCTTCGTCAGCGGCACCGGCATAGAAAAGGCTGGTTTTTTCCATCAGCGTTTTAGATGCCTGGTAAGAGCCCTGATCCTTAAGTTGCTCCATCAGATCACTGACGGCCTCGGGATCAGCACCGGAGACATCGTAAAGCAGTCGTTCCAGATTGCTGGAAATCAGAATATCCATGGATGGCGATGAGGTTTTATAAAAATCCCGGTTGCGATTATAGTTCCCGGTTTCGAAAAAGTCAGTTAAAACTTTATTGGCGTTGGAGGCGCAGATCAGCTTATTAATCGGTAAGCCCAGCAGTGATGCGTAGTAACCGGCCAGGATATTGCCAAAGTTACCGGTGGGTACCACAAAATTTATTTTTTCGTCGGGTTGGATTTCGCCCCGTTTCAGCAGTTCGTAATAACTATAAAAATAATAAACAACCTGGGGCAGCAGTCGGCCGATATTAATGGAATTGGCCGAGGAGAAGATCACGTTAGCTTTGGCCAGTTCGGCCGCTAGTTCGGGATCGTTGAGAATCACTTTAACGCCGTTTTGGGTATCGTCAAAGTTTCCGTCGATTCCGACCACGCAGGTGTTAGTCCCGACTTGGGTGAGCATTTGCTTTTCCTGAACGGTGCTGACGCCGTCTTTGGGGTAAAACACAATAATACTGATATCCGGAACATCGGCAAAGCCTTCCAGCGCGGCCTTGCCGGTATCACCGGAGGTGGCGGTTAAGATCAGGATTTTCTTTTGATTGTTAACATTTTTCATGGACTCTACCATCAGATATGGTAAAATAGTTAGTGCCATGTCTTTAAAGGCACAGGTGGGACCGTGGAAGAGTTCCAGAAAATAGCGGTCTTTAACCTTTTCTAAAGCGACCGGTTCTTTTTCTTCAAATTTACCGGAGTAATAAGCGCCCTGAATGGAATCAGAAATTTGTTTTTCATTAAAATCGTCGAGAAAAGCCGAAAAGACAGCATTGGCCATTTCGCCGTAGTTTTTTCCCATGAATTTAGATGGGTCGAGTTGGATTTGATCAATAAAGTTGGGGACAAAGAGTCCACCATCCGGAGCCAATCCTTGCAGGATACCCTGGGATGCAGTAACGTTGATGTCTTTGGATCGCGTGCTGTTATAGCCTTTTTTCATGTAATTCCTCCAAAAATTTATGGTGTGCCAAGAAAAATCTTCAAAAAATCTTCCCTGGAGGGTATTGAATAACCCCTAGGTATATGATAGAATGTTTTCACTGAAAAAACAAGTGTTTTTAGAATAAATACATATACGAGGTGAATTTTATTGAATATCGCACTTTTAGGCTTTGGAACCATCGGTTCCGGGGTCTATGAACTCATCAATTTAAATAAAGGTAAGTTTGCTGGTAATTTTACCGATGTGGAGTCCCGAAAGTCAAGCCCGGTCATTACCAAGGTTTTGGAACGGGATGTGACCAAGGATCTGGGCGATACGGTCGGAAAAATTGTGACCCACCCCAGCGATATATTGGAAGATGAAAGTATTGGCCTTGTGATTGCTCTGATGGGCGGCATGGACTTTGAATATGAAATGATCAAAGAATGCCTCCGGGCGGGAAAACATGTGGTTACCGCCAATAAGGCTGTCATCTCCGAGTACTTTCAGGAATTGCTGACCCTGGCCGAGGAAAATGGCGTGGTATTGCGTTATGAAGCATCTGTCGGCGGCGGTATTCCGATCATCGGCAGTCTGAAAGAAGAAATGAAGATCAATCGGGTTACCGAAATCAAGGGCATCCTTAATGGAACCACTAACTTCATTCTTTCGAAAATGACCGAAGAAGGGGCCGATTTTGGCGACACCCTGGCGCTGGCTCAATCCATTGGTTTTGCCGAAGCCGATCCCACCGCGGATGTTGAAGGTTACGATGTATCCCGTAAGCTCTCGATTCTCTCTTCGATGGCCTATGAAGGGATTATTCGAGATGAAGATGTTTATAAACGGGGGATCACGGATATCCGGGCAGCCGATATTGAGATGATCGGATCGATGGGCTATGTGGTCAAATATCTGGGACATTCGATTCTTGAAGAAAAAAATGTTTATACCACTGTGGAACCGGTCTTATTTAAGGAAGCCTCTATTATGAGCAACGTCAACAGCGAATTTAATATCATTTCGATTACCGGGGATATTATTGGCGAACTGCAGTTTTATGGTAAAGGTGCCGGCAAAGACGCCACCGCTAATGCCGTGGTGGGGGATGTCCTCTATATCTTAAATATTGTCGGCGAACAGAATTTGCCCAAACCGCTGCGGCTAAACCGGAAGCTTAATAAAGTTGGCACCGACATTTTTAAAGGCAAATATTATTTAAGAGCAAATCTGGACAATAAAGACATGCTGGATCAGGTGTTGACAGCAGTGGAAACGGTGGCCGCGCGAAAAACTGTCATTGTCGATGACAATCAAGTTTTTGTGGTAACAAATGCCATCGCCGCCAATGAATTTAATAAGATGGCAGAAAAATTGAAGGAAGCAGTTCCGGAAATATTTTATGCCCGTATCTACGAATAAGGAAAGAGTGACTGAGGTAAATGCAAGATCTAATCGTACAGAAATATGGCGGCTCCAGTGTTGCCAATGTTGAAAGAATAAAGCGGGTTGCTGGTCGGATTATTGAGACCAAGGAAAAAGGAAAAAAAGTTGTGGTCGTGGTTTCCGCCATGGGCGATACCACCGATGATCTGATTGAACTGGCTCAAAAAATCAATGAACATCCCCCCAGCCGGGAAATGGATATGCTGCTGGCAACTGGCGAGCAAGTTTCGATATCGTTGCTAGCGATGGCAATTCAGTCGATGGGACACGATGTGGTGAGTTTAACCGGTGCCCAGTGCGGGATTGTGACATCCAATGTCCATAAACGGGCCCGGATTAATGATATTCACACCCACCGGATTGAAAAAGAACTGGCCGCCGGTAAGATTGTCATTGTCGCCGGGTTTCAGGGAATCAATGAAAACAAAGATATTACCACCCTTGGTCGGGGCGGATCCGATACCTCGGCTGTGGCTTTGGCAGCATCTTTAGAAGCCGAATTATGTGAAATCTATACCGATGTGGACGGGGTATACACCGCTGATCCCCGCATCGTTGAAGATGCCTCTAAAATCGAGGAAATCTCCTACGAAGAGGTTTTAGAGATGGCCAGTACCGGCGCCAAGGTATTGCATCCCCGTTCGGTGGAAATGGCCGAGAAATTCAAGGTACCGCTGGTGGTACGATCAAGCTATAATTACAATGAAGGAACCATTATTAAGGAGGACGTTATTATGGAAAAAGTATTAGTTCGAGGGGTATCCCTTGATGAAAATATCGCAAAAATATCAATCTTTGAAGTGCCGGATCAACCGGGTATTGCCTTTAGATTATTCAGCGCTTTGGCAAAATCCAATATTCATGTGGATATGATTGTTCAGAATGTCAACCGAACCGCTGTTAATGACATCTCATTCACCATTGATGTGGATGAATTACAAGAAGCCGTAACCGTTGCCCAGAAATTTGCTTTTGAGGTCAATGCCCAAAAGGTTGAATACGATCAGGGGGTTGCCAAACTTTCAGTGATCGGTACCGGAATCGTGGCCAATGCCGAAATTGCCTCCAAGTTCTTTGAAGCCCTGTTTGAACTGGGCATCAACATCCAGACCATCAGTACCTCGGAAATCAAGATTTCCTGTCTGATTGACAAGGAACGTGGTAAAGAAGCAATGGTTCACATCCATAAAAAGTTCGATATGTAGTTTTTATCAAGCCTTTGAACCTAGCAACAGCAACGGTTTTCAGGCTTTTTATTTTGGGGAATTTTTAAATTAAAGCGAATCAAATTTCTAAGAAAAAGATAAGACAATGC
>JAKLQL010000636.1 GCA_022013395.1 Acetobacterium sp. | reverse complement strand
AGCATCCGGTCCGATTAAAAGGTTGCCATGAGCAGTAGGGGCAACCAGAATGCCTTTTCCTTTTTTTGATGGACATGGGAAAATAACGTTATTAACCAGCGATCCAGCCTCTTTATCAAAAATAAAATAATTTCCTTTTCTGGCCAGCAGTTTGAAATAAGGGTCGCCAACCATTTCATAGATATCATCTGCAAATAACCCGGCGGCATTGATGACATATTTAGCCTCAATTGTGCCAGAATTTGTTGTGATTTCAAAATGAGTGTCATGTTTTTTGATATCACTGACCATATGATTGAGTTTAAGGGTCACGCCATTGTCGACAGCGTTTTCAGCGACATGAACGCACAGTTCAAAGGGTGAGACAATGCCGGCGGTTGGTGCGTAGAGGGCACCGCAGATATCTTCGTTGATATTGGGTTCCATGGCATGGACTTCTTCTTTAAACAAAACTCTTAAACCGGGCACGCCATTTTTCAATCCATTTTGATAAAGCTCATGGATGGTTGCCATTTCATATTCATCATGGGCAACAACCAAGGAACCGCATCGTTTAAATGGAACATCCAGATCTTCACAGACCTTGTCATACATTAGATTCCCAACGGCGTTAAATTTTCCTTTCAATTTATAGGATGGGGCGTCAAAGCCAGCATGGACAATGGCTGAATTGGCCATTGTAATCTGATTGCCCACATCATTCTCTCCATCCAATAAAACAATATCCAGTTTGTATCGGGTTAATTCCCGAGCAATGTAGGAACCGGCAATACCAGCTCCAATAATGGCGATATCATACATAATTTATTCCTCCTTAAGAACTATAAAAAAATTAAAAGCCATACAATTTTCTTAAATAAGGATTCATTTAAGAAAACAGTATGGCTCTCCGTTGCCTTGTATTTTATTTTAACTTATTCTTTGCGTAACAATTTCTGTTCTTCCCGAATAAGCTCTATTTTATCCCACAACGGCTTGTGAGATGTGCTGGCTGACAATGCACCAGCAGCAAGACAAGAACGAACTTCTTCCTCTGTCTCTATGAATCCCCCGGT
>JAKLQL010000635.1 GCA_022013395.1 Acetobacterium sp. | reverse complement strand
TTTTTAAATATTGATTTTACAGCAATCCTTATAAAAAATCAAAAATTTAATAAATGCCTGCTGCAGATGACAAATCTCCTTTTAATCTTCTCCATTAAATGATAGAATAACTATAGAATGCCATTGAAACTATATTGTACCTTTTCTCCCTGTTTTTGACAAGTTGAGGTATGGTCGATTTCAATTCGTCATTATGATAAAACAGGAGAATCCTATGAAAAGAATTCTAGGCCCCCTTCGTCGGGGGATTGAAAAATATGAAATGATCAAACCCGGTGACCGCATTGCCATCGGTCTGTCCGGTGGTAAAGACAGTACCGCCTTGCTGGTTGCGATGAAACGCTTTCAGTATTTTTCCCCGGTAGCGTTTGAACTGGAAGGTATCACCCTGGATATGGGCTTTGGCGGCATGGATCTCTCGCCTTTGGTTGATTTATGTGCTAAGCTGGAAGTTCCTTATACCATCAAGAAAACATCCATCGGTCCGATTGTTTTTGAAGAACGTCAGGAAAAAAATCCCTGTTCCCTGTGTGCCCGGATGAAGCGAGGTGCTCTTCATGATTTGGCCATTGAACGTGGCTGTCGCACCATTGCTCTGGGTCACCATGCCGACGACGCCATTGAAACTTTTTTTCTCAGTCTTTTTTATGAAGGTCGAATCAATACCTTTTCACCAGTGACCTATCTGGATCGTAAAGACATTACCCTGATCCGCCCCTTAATTTTTGTTAAGGAACGTGATATCATCGGCGACCCTGAAATGAAGGAACTTCCCGTAATCCAAAGCACCTGTCCCGCTAACGGTTATACCAAACGGCAAGACATCAAAAACATGATTAAGAACCTCCGTAAAACCATCCCGAATCTGGACGATCGGGTTTTAGGTGCCATCCAAAACAAGGAACAATTGAATCTCTGGTTTTAAACTATTTGATGGTTTGTAAATTAAGAAAAAACAGAACGTAGTACCGACAATTGTTACATCATGTTGTTTGCATCAAGGCGAACACTCATGAGAAAGTAGCACCGCGAATTTCTCATGAGTGTCCGATCTTGCAGCAGAGGGTCTGCCCTTTGGGTACAACAGATTAACAATTGGTTGGTACGATAGATTAGCTGGAACTTAAAGAGTTTTAACTTTTTTATTAATAGTAATTATTTAAGAAAGCAGGTACGAAAATGAATGAAAAAATACTCGTTGTCGATGACGAAGCATCGATTGTTGATTTAATAAAACTGGAACTGGAATTTGAAGGGTATCAGGTGGAAA
>JAKLQL010000634.1 GCA_022013395.1 Acetobacterium sp. | reverse complement strand
CCTATCTTTATATTGCTCGTTTCTTATTTAGATATCGACAAAACATGTTAATAATTAAGTCTCTTTAATAACTATTAATTTAAGTATAGGTGTTTATGATTTTTTTATAAAGCTTATATTACTAGAGGACATAAAAAAAGCCACCTAAGGTGGCTTTTTTTATTCTTTATTTCAACTTATTGTAATAATTGAAGTACATTCTGAGGTTGTTTATTTGCTTGAGCAAGCATAGATTGAGCAGCTTGAGAAAGAATATTATTCTTGGTGAATTCCATCATTTCCTTAGCCATATCTACGTCACGAATACGAGATTCTGCTGAACTTAGGTTTTCAGAAGAAGTACCTAAGTTATTAATGGTGTGTTCCAAACGATTCTGGTAAGCACCTAATTTTGCTCGTTCTGATGATACTGATGAAATCGCCGTGTCAATAGTAGTAATTGCAGCTGAAGCGCTAGTAGATGAGGTTAGATCAATATTGCTGATTCCCAAAGAAGCAGAGCTCATATTTTGTACAGAAATCGACATACTCTGATTTTCATTAGCACCAATTTGCATTTTTAAATCATTTTTAGTCGTATTGATATTAGCAGTCCCTCCAGAAGCACCAGCGGTAATTTCCATACCTTTGAAAGTTCCGTCAGTAATCGTCCCTTTATTTCCATCTACCCATGTAATAGAACCGATACCAGAAACATTTGCATCTATTCCAGCGACTGAAGCACCTGTCATCGCAGTAGCCATATTTCCAGTAGCAGTAATCAAATGTGAACTCCCAGCTTTATTTGAATCCAATACTAATAATGAACCACTTGTTCTTGCTGTAACTCCAGTAGTAGAAGATGTTTCGTTAATTTTTGCAACAATTTGAGACGATGTGTAAGTACCTTCGTTAAATTTGATCGTTGTATTGTTCAAAATAAGTGTATTATTACCAGAAGTCAAGGTTGTACCAGACAATGAAACAGTAGCCGCATATGTTGATTTAGTAGCTGCAACATTTACTGTTGCAACGCCTGATCCAACACCAATATCATTATCAATAGCCGCATCAATTTGAATGTTAGCTGATGCTGACGTTGACGCTTTTGTCCCATAGTCACCATTTAGCAGTGTCTTTTTATTGAATTCAGTATCAGTAGAAATTCTAGTAACTTCTGCTTTTAACTGTTCAACTTCTTTTTGAATTTCTTCACGATCTGTCCCCTGGTTGGTATCATTCGCAGATTGTACTGCCAGTTCTCTCATTCGTTGTAGAATGGAGTGGGTTTCGTTTAATGCACCTTCAGCAGTTTGGATTAAAGAAATACCATCACTGGCGTTGCTGGAAGCCGTATTTAAACCACTGATCTGACCACGCATTTTTTGAGAAATTGCCAATCCGGCAGCGTTATCGCCTGCACGATTAATTTTAAGACCTGATGATAATTTTTCCAGCGATTTGTTAGTTGAGGCTGTGTTTGCAGATAACTTATTATAAGTGTTTAATGCTGCGATGTTATGATTGATTCTCATTGTTTTTTCCTCCGTTTTTTTATTGGCCGATACCCTCGACCAGGGAATTTTGTTAGGCTTACCTTCGTACGCAAGGCCTGCCAAATTTTTAAAGCTTTTTCGCTCTTGTTATTAATATCGTCTCTTTCCACTGTTACTTTAGGATTATTTTATTTTTTTTAATTTTATCCCTTTTCGCAAGATTGATCTGATATCAATAGCCATTATCTTCCAAGAGATTAAGATTAAGATTAGTACTCTTTTTAATCTCTTGATATTATTATCGTCTTTATCTGTTTTTACTTTAGGGTTTTATTTTTTTTAATATTTAACCGCTGTTATCAAAAACAAAAGTTCTTTAAACCTCTCGATTTTGCATCGAGAAATTTAAAGAACTTTTTTCTTGTAATCATTTTGTAATTTACTTATACTTTTTGGTCCAGTCTGACGCCGTCTTGAGAGTTGGATTTTTGTTCAAAGCCGAGGGGCGGTGTGTAACTTGGATCAGCGCTTGGTGGAACATAAATGGGGCCACCGACGTATTTTATAATTACGTCCGCAAACTGGGTTACCACCATTTCAAGATCCGGCGGCATAAACTCTGTATTCAGGTTGTCGGCCGTTGGCAAACTGTCCTGAAGGTCACTTATTGGTATACTTAGTTGCATACTGCCTAAATCTATATTGTTCTGGTTCTTAACCTGATTGGCCATGGAATTGATGCTTCGGTTTGCTTGAGTAAAACGAATCGCTCGGGAATCCCCATCCTCCATCTGGATGTTCAGTTTTAAATTCCCATCTTCGCCAATTTTGGCGGTTGCAGTGTAGGTCGAATTTTCCCAATTATAAGCAGAACTCGGTATGTATGAATCTTGAAGTGCAATTCGAATCGGTTTGCTCTTTATCCGGTGTTGGTTGGTGTCTTTGGCAATACTTTGATCCATCTCATGAACAGATGAAAGCTTTAATGGTTTTTTTTCAACAAATTCTATTTTTATCGGGACGGTTTCTATGGTGATTAACGGTTCCATTTCTCCTCCTTACTAAAGCCTACTCCTGAATTACTAAAAAAGTCTCAGAGTTGCCTTTAAATTGCTATCTATTTTATGACATATAGTCAAATACGGATTGTTGAACTATTTTTGTGCCCATTTGAAGGGCAGCTGAATAGGCTACTTTTTGAGTCTGGAAAGAGATATAAGTTGAAGCCGCGTCCACACCTTCAACAGATGTCTGTCTTGTTTCTAAATTCAGGTTCTGGGTTTCATATCGACTTGTCATGAATTCAAGATACTGGGATTTTGCACCAATTTCTGTAGTTGTCTGAAACGTTTTTTGACTATTTTCCTTAAACAGTCCATAAAGACTATCCACTTTATCGAAT
>JAKLQL010000633.1 GCA_022013395.1 Acetobacterium sp. | reverse complement strand
TGTTCGCAGCGCAGATCAAGCGACAATCACAACACCTAAAAAAGTACTTGCAATCGCAGGTGCTTTTTTGTTATAATGTACTCTGCATCCGCATGGACGTGCGAGGTTGCCGGCACACTGATATCCGTTGTCATGGTCAGTGAGAAGCACGGGGAATTCGCATCGAGCGGGGTCGTCATAAGACGATCAATGGACAGGAGGAAGCATTCCATGGCAAAGAACAGCATTCGTATTCGTCTGAAAGCTTACGAACATCGGGTATTGGATATCGCGACACAGAAGATCGTCGCAGCCGCCAATGATCACGGTGCCAAGAAAGTAATCGGACCGGTACCCCTACCGACCGAAAAACAGGTCGTTACCATCTTACGTGCGGTTCATAAGTATAAGGATTCCCGCGAACAATTCGAAATCAGAACGCATAAGCGCTTGATCGAAATCGTCGGACCGACTGCGGAAACAATTGACGCTTTAAGTCGTCTTGAGTTACCCAGCGGCGTCGATATCGAAATCAAGCTTTAGCGAGGAGGGAAATCATGAAAGGTATTCTAGGACGCAAATTAGGCATGACGCAAGTCTTTACGAAGGATGGAACATTGGTTCCGGTCACTGTCGTCGAAGTATCGCCGAATGTCGTATTGCAGAAGAAAACAATCGAAACCGACGGTTATGAAGCCGTCCAACTAGGTTATGAAGATGTCAAAGTCCAGCGTTCGACTAAAGCGGCGCAAGGACATGCCAGCAAAGCCAACACCGGACCGAAGAAAAACATCCGCGAAATCCGCGGTAATGAAATGTTCAACTTCGAAGTCGGTTCAGCCGTTTCCGCTGATTTATTCGCAGCAGGCGAAATCATCGACGTCAGCGGTGTCTCCAAAGGGAAAGGTTATACCGGCGCCATCGTCCGTAACAACCAAACCTTAGGTCCGGGTTCTCATGGAGCCGGCCCGAACACCCGTCATCCTGGTTCATTAGCGACGATCGGCCGTAACAACGGGATCATCAATAAAGGACGTATCATGGCAGGTCAAGAAGGTGGTTACTCGACAACCAATCAAAACTTGGAAATCGTAAAAGTAGATGTATCGAAGAACGTCATTTTGGTCAAAGGAAATGTTCCGGGACCCAAACGCGGTCTAGTCGTCATCAAATCCGCAGCGAAGAAGACACCAGCCGTCAAGGCAATGGATTTGGTCGACTACACTGCAGCGAAGGAGGAATAATCCATGCCTAAGATCACAGTCTTAAATCAGGAAGGCAAAGCCTTGCACGAACTTGAATTAGCTATTGAAGTGTTCGGTATCGAACCCAACCAACAAGCGATCTTCGACACAGTTATCATGC
>JAKLQL010000632.1 GCA_022013395.1 Acetobacterium sp. | reverse complement strand
AGTGAAGGCCGTGAGCCATTGGATGATTTTAAAAAGATCAATTATGAATTGGAAAAATACAACGAAAAACTGGCCAAGCGCGTCCAGATTGTTGCCTTAAATAAGGTTGACCTGCTTTCTGAACCAGAAGAAACGGATGAGTTAAAAGCCGAATTGGAAAAATTGGGCTATGAAGTCTTTGTTATTTCCGCCGTCACCGGTCAGGGGCTCAACGAACTGTTAAGTCGAACGATTCAATTGCTTGATGAAATTGGCGAAGTTGAACCAATTTTTGACTTTGAACCGGAAGCAGAGACTATCTTCACGCCGGACTTCAAAGAAAAACAATTCACGGTTGAGAAATTTGATCACTTGTTTGTGGTTAAAGGTGCCTTCCTTGAGCGTCTGATTACTTCAGTCAACTTTGAAGATTTGGATTCCATTGGTTTCTTCCAACGGGTCCTAAAAGATAAGGGTGTCTTTGATGAGTTAGAAAAAATGGGCATTCAGGATGAAGATGTGGTTCAACTGGAAGAGATCGAATTTGAGTATTTTAAATAGATTTCCCGCTTTATTATATGTTATAATAGCGTCGTAGAAAGTAGAGAAAAAATGTTAACGAGTAAACAAAGAAGTTATTTAAGAAAGCTTGCCATGGATATTCCCGATATCATTTTCATCGGCAAGGAAGGGATCACCCCGCAGGTCATCGTCCAAACCAGGGATGCCATCATTGCCCGGGAACTGATCAAGGGAAAGGTGCAGAATAATTCGCTGGAAGATGTCAATGATGTGGCCAGAGAACTAGCTGCTGCCACAAAATCGGATATCGTCTGCACCATCGGTAATAAATTCATCCTTTATAAGAAGAATTTATTAAAAACCAAAATCGAGGTGCCGACAAAAAATCAAAAGCCCATCAAACGAATTAAGAAAAAAGCATTAAGTCCATCACGAAAATTCACTAATTCATAATAAGCAAAGGTTTGAGATGAAGAAAAAAATCGGTCTTCTGGGAGGAAGTTTTAATCCCATCCATACGGGTCATCTGCTGCTGGCAGAATCAGCCCGGGATCAATATGAATTGGATAAGGTATTGTTTATTCCCACTGGGAATAACCCATTTAAATTGTCTCAGGACGAAATTACCCGAAAACACCGGCTTAAAATGGTGGAACTGGCCATTGCCAGCAATGACAGTTTTGAAATATTAACGCACGAGATCGATCAGAATGGCATCACCTATACCATTGATACTATTAATATCATTAAAGAAATTTATCCGGATTGTGATTTTTATTTCATCGCCGGTGCTGATTTAATGTTTGAAATTACCTTGTGGAAGGGTGCCCCGGAGTTGTTAAAGTCCGTGAAATTTATTACGACCTTCCGTCCCGGTTACAGTCATGACCGACTGGATATGCGAATCAAAGAGTTGCAGGAAATTTACGGCGCTTCTATTTTTAAGCTGTACGCCACCGAAATGGATATTGCCTCTTCTGATATCCGGGCGCGGATAAAAAATGGCTACTCGATCCGTTATTTACTGCCGGATGCGGTGGAAGCATATATTCATGAACATCACCTTTATTTGCCAAAGGCATCAACTGAGGATCGCAATGAAATGGACTGATATTGAAGCAGATTTAAAAAAGATTCTAACCACTAAACGATTTAATCATACGATGAATGTGGTTGAAGCGGCCGATAAGCTGGCTCGCACCTTTGGGTGTGATCCGGATCAGGCCAGGTTGGCGGCGCTGCTACACGATTGTGCAAAGAATTTATCAGATGAACAGCAGCTTGACTTTGCCCAAAAGTATCAGATTAAGATTGATCGGGTCTGCCAGAATGATCCTCAATTGCTTCATGGCCCTGTTGGTGCTGTTCTTGCTGGGGAGCGTTACGGCGTTGAAGACGCAGCCATTCAAAGTGCCGTTTGTTATCACACTACCGGGTGTGAAAAAATGAGCAAACTTGATCAGATTATTTATCTGGCCGATTATATCGAAAAGGGTCGTTCTTTTCCAGGAGTCGATCCCATTCGGCAAATGGCTGAAACCAATTTGGACGAGGCAACCATTATGGCTTTAACCAACAGCATCTGTCACGTGGCTCAAACCGGTGCCCTAATTCACAAACGGACCATCGATGCGCGAAATGATTTAATTATTAAAACAAGAAACTTAAAATAAAAAACAAAATTATAAAAGAAAGCGAGTGATTTTTATTAATCCAGAAGAATTTGCACAAAAAATAAAAGGGTGGATTGAAGACAAAAACGGAGATGATATTGAAGTCATCAATGTAACCGAAATGACCTCCATCGCCAACTATTTTGTCATCGCCAGTGGTAACTCAGAACGACAAGTTAAAGCCATTGCCGACAATATCGAGTATGAAGCTCAAAAACTGGAGATCTTTCCAAAGGGCATCGAGGGCCAACGAGAAGGTCGCTGGATTTTATTAGATTATTACGACGTGATTGTCCATGTTTTCCATGCTGAAGAGCGTGAGTTTTACAGCCTCGAAAAGCTTTGGAAAGACAGCGCCGTCAGTCGCTAGACTGGGATGTCCTGCCAATCGGGTCGATCGCAACTTGTTTATGTCTCGAAGGCGAAATTTAGCAGAGATATCGTTTAGAGTTGAACAACACCTTTCGGGGTAGTAATCGAATTACTGAACAAATCAAATGGTGGCACTTCTTGATCCTTCGGGACGGGAAAATCCACCTTTTTAAATGTCAAGATTAATTTTATCCAGGAAAGCAGATTAGCGTCCATAAACAAAAAATAATTTCAAAATATTTAATTTTATTAACAGAAAATTAGAAAGAGGTAACTATGAAGATAGGAATCGTTGGCTTACCCAACGTTGGGAAAAGCACCATATTCAATGCCTTAACCAAGGCCGGGGCAGAGTCTGCCAATTATCCATTTTGCACCATTGACCCAAATATCGGGGTCGTAACCGTACCAGATCCCCGGTTGGCGGTTTTGGAAAAAATGTACAATTCAAAAAAGGTGATTCCCACCACCATCGAATTTGTGGATATTGCTGGCCTGGTGCGCGGTGCCAGCAAAGGGGAAGGACTTGGCAATAAGTTTCTTTCTCATATTCGTGAGGTCGATGCCATTGTCCATGTTGTCCGTTGTTTTGAAGATGACAACGTGGTTCATGTGGAAGGTAAAATTGATCCCATTGACGATCTGGAAACCATTAATCTGGAACTGATTTTCTCAGATATTGAAATGCTGGATCGACGGATTGAGAAGAACAAAAAACTGGCCAAAACAAATCCCCAGGAGAAAGCAAACATGGAAGTAGCCATGCGTCTGCGGGAAATTCTTGAAACTGGGAAGATGCCCAATGACGATGAGTTTACAGCCGATGAATGGGAGTTTATTCAAACCAATCAACTGATCTCGATTAAGCCAGTCCTTTACATCGCTAACGTTTCCGAAGACAATCTTCACGAAGATAATGAAATGGTAACCCGTTTAAAAGCAACTGTTTTGGAAAACCATTCAGGAAATCATATCGATATTATCAAAATATCGGCAAAAATTGAGGAAGAAATTGCTCAATTTGACGATGAGGAAAAAGCCGAGTTCCTATCGGATATGGGTCTCGAAGCATCCGGGTTGGATCAGGTTATTCGGGCCGGATATAAACTGTTAGGTCTGATAACCTTCTTAACTGCCGGTCCCCAGGAAATTCGCGCCTGGACGGTTACCGAAGGCACCAAAGCTCCCCAGGCCGCCGGTAAGATCCATAGCGATATTGAGCGTGGTTTTATTCGGGCTGAAATTACCAGTTTCGAACAACTGGTTGAAGCTGGTTCGGAAGTAAAAGCCAAGGAAAGCGGTGTCACCCGGGTTGAAGGAAAAGACTATGTCATGAAAGATGGCGATGTTACTTTTTTCCGGTTTAATGTATAAATGTTTTTTAGTATTTGAGTTTTATAATTCTAATTTCAAATTTATGGGGAAAACATTTTTTGTTATTCCCCTGTTTCTTTTGAAAATTAAATAACGAATCATAAATTATCATAGCTCAAATCGTAGCCAGAATTATTTATT
>JAKLQL010000631.1 GCA_022013395.1 Acetobacterium sp. | reverse complement strand
GAAACTGTTCAAATAGCCATGAGCAAAATGAAGGGCTCTTATGCGCTGGGGATCCTCTGTGCCAATGAACCTGATAAAATTGTTGCAGTACGTAAAGACAGCCCGCTGATTGTCGGACTGGGAAACGGCGAGAATTTTATCGCCTCGGATATTCCGGCGATTTTAAACTATACCCGAGAAGTCTATTTGTTGGATAATGGTGAAATTGCAGTGTTGACTAAAGATAACATTCAAGTGTTGAACATTGCTGGCGAGATCATTGACAAAGAAATATTTGTGGTGGATTGGGATCCGGGAGCGGCTGAAAAAGAAGGTTACGATCATTTTATGATGAAAGAAATGGTGGAACAGCCCAAAGCCATGATGGAAGCATTAATGGGGCGATGCTGCGAGAGCAGCATATCTTTTATGGGTCTGAAACTCAACGCCGAAATGATGGAACAGATCAACCGGATTCAAATTGTTGCCTGCGGAACGGCGTATCATGCCGGAATGGTGGGAAAATATTACTTTGAAAAATTCGCGCGCATCAGTGTAGAAGCAGAAGTCGCCTCGGAATATCGTTATAAAAATCCCATTGTGGATAAAAATACGCTCCTGATTGTGATCAGTCAGTCTGGGGAAACCGCTGACACGTTGGCAGCGATTCGGTTGGCCAAAGATCGCGGCGCCTGGGTTTTAGCCGTTACCAATGTGGTCGGCAGTTCCATCGCCAGAGAAGCTGATGATGTCATCTATACCAATGCCGGGCCGGAAATTGCAGTTGCATCCACCAAGGCTTATGTGACTCAGGTAGGTTGCATGATGTTATTAGCTTCCTATTTAGGCAAGCTCAATGGTAAACTGGGGAAAGCAGATGCGGCCAGGATTTGTCATAGTTTGATGATGACCCCGGGACTGATTGACAAAGCCCTGGAAACCCAGGAAGTCATTAAGGCCTTTGCGGATAAAAATCATGAAATCTATGATCTCTTTTATATGGGCCGAGGGCTGGATTTGTACACCTGTATGGAGGGTTCTCTCAAACTTAAAGAAATATCCTATATCCATTCCGAAGCCTATGCCGCTGGAGAGCTTAAGCACGGACCGATTGCGTTAATCGAAGAGGGCACGATTGTAGTAGCAGTGTGTACTCAGGAAAATGTTTTCGAAAAAATGCTGAGCAACATTAAAGAAGTAAAAGCCCGAGGGGCTCATGTTTTGGCCATTGTCCAGGAAGGGCATGAGGATATTGCCTCAGAAGTGGATGAAGTTTGGGTGATTCCCAATATGGATGATGATATCACGCCCATTCCGGCGGTGGTTTATCTGCAGCTATTGGCATACTATCTAGCTGTGGCCAGAGGCTGTGACGTTGATAAACCGAAAAATTTGGCAAAAAGTGTGACAGTTGAATAATTCGAGAATGAAGTGAGTTGTGTCGGTATATGTATAAAATAGATGTATCGGTTCCATTAACTAGGGTAGTAATTCAAATG
>JAKLQL010000630.1 GCA_022013395.1 Acetobacterium sp. | reverse complement strand
TACGGAATATTTGGCTACATACTCCCGCATACGACTTAAAATCTGGTTGCGATCACTTTCCGTTCGCGCTTCATTTTCGACAAATCGACGGATATCATCATCGGTTGCCAGAAAACCGATATCGGCCGTTCTTTCGAAAAGATTGCGGATTAGGATATCAATAGCAACCTGGGTTTTAGAGATGATTTTCTGTTCCATTTTTTTTAATTTTTCTGAAACAAGTGTATCAATCAGTTCTTCCTGCAAGTCAATAAAACCACTTTGAATTTTGGTCATATTCGGCAGAACACTTTTTGACTGAATCGGGCAATTAATTTCCGATAGAAGTTTAATATTATCCCATTGGTCATTGAGATCAGAAATGCTTTTATTGCATTCCTGAACATCTGGCATATAGTTTAAAAAATCTTTTTGTTTATATACGATCATTTATTTTCTCCTCTTCGAGAAAGCGCTTAATGGCATAAATCACCCAGAATAAGCATCTTTGCTAATTTTGTATTAAATAATGTATCATTTCTTACGCTGTTTTGCAAGTTGTAATCGATAATTATTGACATTTGCTAATGTATGATGGCATTTTTCTTTATTTGAATGATTATTCCGCCAGCTCAGTAAACATCAGGTTTTCTAAAAAATCTAAATCTTCCTGATTGGGAAGATTTCGGCTGGAGAGGCGCGCATCAAAAACCATAATGTATTTGTTTTCAGAGTCGAATTTTGGCCAGATAATTTGACCTTTATATTCTTCCTTAAAATTTGGATTACCATATTTTATAAAATTGACCCAGGATTGCTGCATGACCCAGGACAAATTACTGATTTTGGTGGCACGGCGCTGTCCAATCCCATTGCCGAATACGAAAGGAAGTTCCATGCCGTGGGCGGTATTTAAACCGACAATTTTTAGGATCGCCGGGTCGTAATCAAAATTATAAAAATAGACATCCAATCCCAGCCGGGCGTATTCTTTAGCCATCATCACCATGCCGATTAAGAAGGCCGAATAAGTATAGATCTGTTGCGCGCGTTCCAGCGGAGCATGTTCCGCATCGACAAAAAAATGATCCATAACTTTCGGGGCATTGTCTGGACCGAAGATATGATAACAAAGCATCTGGTAAATGCCAAGATTCGTATGACCTTTGATGAACAAGGAGGATTCGGCAGTATTATAACCAATCAAAATTCTGACTTTATTTACGTCACCGTTTTTAAGTGCCTTTACCGGATCTTCTGGGAGGACAACCCCATCGAATACTGGCCAAAAACTAAACGCATTAGGAACCGTGGACTGATCGGATTTGATCATCGAGAGTGCTGCAAAAATATCACCCGGAAGATCTCTCAAGGCCTTCAGACCGGCTTGAGAATCTTCGATGCCATATAAATCACAAAAGAGTTCACCGTTATCCAGCGTTTTTTCCATATCGCCACGATTGAGTACGGAAAATGCTGAAATTGAAAAGATCGAACCGCTTTCAATTACGGCCTGATGAAAAAGTCCTTTGGCCAGGGGCGAAAGCAAAAGCGCGGTGACACTATAAGCACCAGCTGATTGACCGCCGATGGTGACTTGATCAGGATCGCCGCCAAAAGCTGTAATGTTTTCCTGAATCCAGTGCAGTGCCTGAATCTGATCAAGTAATCCATAGTTACCAGTGGTCCCGGATTCTTCACGCAACCCCCGGGTTGCCAGAAAACCCAGAGCGCCAAGACGATAGTTAATGGTGACCACAACGACGCCTTCCTGAGCCATTCTGCCGCCGTCATAGACCATTTCAGACCCGGAGCCAGAGGAAAAAGCACCGCCGTGGATGAAGACATAAACAGGAAATCGATCGACCTCTGTCTGGGCCGGAGTCCAAATATTTAAAAAGAGACAATCTTCACTTTTACCATCCATATGATAGGTACCGGGAGAATCGACCGTAATTCCTCCCATTTGCAGAGAGGTGTTTCCATGTTTTGAGCAATCCCGGACTTCTTCCCAGGGTGCCATCGGTTCAGGTGCTCTAAATCGCCTTTGGCCGATTGGCGGTAGTGCATAGGGGATCCCTTTATAGCTGGAAACACCTTTTCGGAATTGCCCCTGAACGGAGCCGCAGGGAGGATAAAGGATAGGTCGTTTCGGCATTTCTGTTTTTTCGGTGTTAAAAAATGGCATACAGATCTCCTTAGTTTTAATAGCTTTTAGGCTTTCGAGAATTTAAAAAACATTGTACAAAGCTCACGGCACTTTTTCAATTACTTGTTTAATAACTTTAGCATTTGCACGATTGCACGGGACGTTGAATGTAATCTCGATGGTAGCAGTAGTTATTTTCGTAGAATTGATTATGTAAGTCGGTTGCCCGGCAATCATAGTATAGCATTTTTCGCTGCATCGGAGAAAGGGTGAAGCGGCTCTTTTTAAGGTTTGTTAATATCGGCAGGTCACCTTTTTCTTTAATCTGTTTGAGGATGGTTTTGCCTTTTTCGTTAAAACCCAATACCCGAAAGTAGGGGATATAGGACTCTGTTTGAAAAAGGCTGAGCGTCTCTTTATCCAACTCTAAAAGTCGGTTGCAAAGAATGCGACGAACCCGGGTCAGGGGAATGCGCTTAGAAATAATCGCGTTGATGCATTCATCAAGATTCGTTGCGGTTTTTAAGGCATCTCTGATTTTATGTTCTAAGCCTTCACTGACATAGGGGGTGTTTTTTAGATGATAAACATCCCGGGAAAGAATTTGCAGGCGCAGGGCATTCAGAAAAGCGTTATCGCCAGCGAGATTATGGTTTTGTTTAATTGGTATCAGCAATTCATCAATCGCGTAGGGAAGCTTATGATCTAGTGCTTGTAAAATGACTTGTTCCGACTCCGGGTTTATTAGCGCATCGGTTAGGATTCGCCGAATACCACTGGCACTGAGATATTGAGATGGCTTCACACTATGATAATCGGCACCCTGGCGTTTTACGGTCATCGGTGTGATGGTATTTCGTGTTTTGTGAAGGGCTTTAAGGTATTCAAGAGCCAAAATATTATTGGGGGTTTTCAGAAGATTGCCAACCTCATTGCCTAAAAAAGACTGGATGGCAAGTTCTCTGGCTTTGGGAAAAGAAACTCCGGTAGCTAATTCTTGCTTAAGGAAGCTTTTAAATTCAGCGGGTTCATCAACCAATATTTTAGCCAGACTATTCAGGGGTTTTAGGTAGCCGAATTCGGATCCAAAGGAGAGGACATCAATTACACCAGTGGCGTTAAAAATCTTAACCCCACCATGAGCAAAGGCTTCGGCACTTTGACAGGCATATCCGAAAGGCAGTTCGCAGACCAGATCAACACCAGATGACAAAGCCAGCCGGGTTCGTTCCCATTTGTTTAGAATTGCAAAATCACCGCGCTGAGTGATACTGCCACTCATTAAAACCATGACGCCATCACAGCCACTCTCTTTTTTTGATGATTCAATTTGCCAGGCATGTCCCTTGTGAAAGGGATTGTATTCGGCGATAATACCAAGAATTTTCATATTAGCCTCTTTCTTTGTTAAAAAAATAGCAATTTTTTGATTTATTATCGAAATATGACAAAAAAATAATGGTATTCTTTGCTTATAACTGTTATTATATAGAACGTATGAAATGTAATCAATAAAAAACTAAAGGAGAGTAATTATTAATGAATGTACTTGTTATTAACTGCGGTAGTTCTTCACTAAAATATCAGTTGCTTGATATGACCACTGAAGAAGTTTTGGCTAAAGGTTTAGTTGAGAGAATTGGTATTGAAGGATCTGTTTTGGTTCACGAAGCGCCAGGTCAAGACAAAGTAAAATTGGAACAACCAATGAAAACACACAAAGAAGCTTTGAATCTTGTCATGGCAGCGTTAGTTGATCCAGCTCATGGTGTAGTGAAGTCTTTGGAAGAAATTTCTGCTGTTGGTCATCGAGCTGTTCATGGTGCTGAAACTTTCTCTGATTCAGTCGTTATTGATGATGCGGTTATCAAAAGTTTGGAAGAATGTTCAGAATTAGCGCCACTTCATAACCCTGCAAACCTCATCGGAATTAATGCATGTCGGGAATTATTACCAAATGTACCAATGGTCGCCGTATTTGATACCGCTTTCCATCAGACATTACCAGGCGAAGCTTTCATGTATCCACTCCCTTATGAATTATATGAAAAATTCAAGATCAGAAAATACGGCTTTCACGGAACATCTCACAAATTTGTGAGTCAGGCAGCTGCTGAATTAATGGGTAAAAAACTGGAAGATTTAAAATTGATTTCCTGTCATTTAGGCAATGGTGCCAGCCTTTGTGCAATCAAAAATGGCAAATCGGTTGATACTTCAATGGGATTAACACCATTGGCTGGCTTAGAAATGGGAACCCGTTGTGGTGACATCGATCCTGCGATTATTCCTTTCTTGGTTAACAAAGGTTACACCGTAGAAGAAGTTGATAACATCATGAACAAAAAGTCTGGTGTCCTTGGCGTTTCTGGAATCAGCTCAGATTTCCGTGATGTTGAAGGTGCTGCTAACAATGGCAATAAACGTGCTCAATTAGCACTGGATATTTTCCATTACCGAGTCCGAACCACCATTGGTGCTTATGTTGCCGCGATGGACGGCGTCGATGGCATTATCTTCACCGCTGGTTTAGGAGAAAATTCAACAACTTCCCGAGCTGCAATTTGTGGTGGTTTGAAATTCTTAGGAATTACTTTAGATCCAGTTACCAACAGCAAACGGGGCGAAGCGACTGTTATCTCTGATAAAGACTCTAAAACAACCGTAATGGTTATTCCAACCAACGAAGAATTAATGATTGCAAGAGACACCCTGGCTTTAGCTAAATAATGTAAAGTATTTCACTTGACAAAACGGGCAATCGTCTATATAATGATGATTGCCCGTTTGGAGTGATAAAATGAATTTTGAAATCAATAAGCTATTACAGGAAAAAATAATCCCTTTTGAATTTGTTGTGAAAAATACGGATTTAAATGACATAGAGGGAGAACTGGATGAAAATGGTGCATTGATCCAGGGAAACATTGAGAAATTATCGAAAGGTAATTTTCTGGTGACTTTCACCATCGAGATGACCATGATCTATCCCTGTGCGCGTTGCCTAGAACCAACCCCAATCGATTGTCGTTATGACTATTCAGACACGGTAACGGTTGAAGATGATGTGACAATTGTAGATCTATTGCCCGTCGTTGAAGAATGCATTTATATTAATGAACCTTTCCGTGTATTATGCAGTGAAGATTGTGCGGGTTTGTGTCCAAAATGTGGCAATAATTTAAATCACGAGCAATGCGAATGTGACAAATTTGGTGATTATGATCCTCGATTTGAAGCGTTGAAAAATTTATTGTAAGTGAAATGACTTTACTATTAGGAGGTGTGAGTGATGGCTGTACCAAAGAGAAAAACTTCAAAATCAAGAAGAGACAAAAGAAGAACACATTACAAATTAAATATTCCAGGAATGAGTACTTGTCCAAAATGTGGTGAAATTAAATTACCTCATCGAGTTTGCAAGTCTTGTGGCACATACAAAGACGTTAGCGTTATCAGCTTTAACGAATAAACAGAGTTTAGACTCTGTTTTTTCTCTATCTGGGATTATTTTAGACCGGATAATTTTTACCGATAGTATTTACTGAATAGGTTTTTTCTGGGATAATAGACAGATATAAAGGAGGCGTAATTTTGAATATATTTTTAGACGCTATGGGTGGTGATCATGCTCCACACGAAATCATAAAGGGTGCCATTGATGCCGTTAAAGAATATGATGTATCGCTCACTCTGGTAGGGCGAAGGTCTGCCATTGAAGAAGAACTTTCAAAATACGATTACCCTAAAGACAAAATTGAGATACTTCATGCTGAAACGGTGATTGAAAACACGGAAGACCCGGCCATGGCAATCCGGCGAAAGCCAGATTCATCATTGGTGGTGGCTTTGGATGAAATGAAAAACAGAGAAAATGCGGTTTTAATTTCAGCTGGCAGCACTGGGGCGCTCTTATCCGGCGGGCTTTTAAAATTGGGTCGGATCAAAGGAATCAAACGTCCGGCACTGGCCGCAACGCTGCCTAAAAGCGATGGCGTTTTTGTTTTGATTGATACGGGTGCCAATGCCGATTGTAAACCGGAATATTTGGAACAGTTTGCCCAATTGGGAAAAATTTATTCAGAAAATGTTTTAGGTAAAAAAAATCCGGGTATCGGTCTGATTAATATTGGTGCGGAAGCAAAAAAAGGAAACAGTCTTGTCAAAGCGGCGTATGAGCTTTTGGAAGCTGGGGAATTTAATTTTTTGGGCAATGTGGAAGCACGGGATATTCCCGATACAAAAGCCGATGTTTTAGTATGTGATGGATTCACAGGTAACATTGTGTTGAAATTAACCGAAGGCATCGCGGATTATCTGCTTAAAGGAATAAAGACCTCAATCATGAGCAACACCAAAGGTAAAATTGGGGGAATGCTGATTAAGGACAATTTGAAAAGCTTTAAGAAACAATTTGATTATGCAGAATATGGTGGAGCACCGTTTTTAGGTGTGAAAGGCGGCATCATCAAAGCCCATGGCAGCAGTGATGCATTCGCCATTAAAAATGCGGTCCGGCAGAGCATTAAGTTTATTGAAAATGATGTGCTGCAAAAGATAACCGATAACGCAAAAAATATGGAGGCTTAAGTCATGGATGAAAAATTTTTAAAAGTTACGGCAATTATTTCTGAACAACTTGATGTTGACATTGAAAAAATTACGTTACAAACCTCACTCATTGATGATCTTGAAGCAGACTCATTGGATGTGGTTGAGTTGATTATGGCATTTGAAGATGAATTCGGAACAAAAATTGACGAAACAGCATTAGAAAATATCCAAACAGTTGAAGATATTATTAATGCAATTTCTTAAAACAAACTAGTGAATGCCGCTGTGTAACAGCGGCATTCATCATACGAGCTAGGATGTATCAGTACCCATGCTTTAATCGGGGTATTTGGTAGAGACTAGCCTGGGAAACAGCGAGCAGTAGGCATGACGCTTGTCTCGTGATCGATAAGGGGGGGTATTAAGTGACAATCGAAGAAAAGATCGATTACCGTTTCAAAAAAAAGGATTTATTAAAAGTAGCATTAACACATAGTTCACATTCAGGAAATTCAACCAACAACGAACGACTTGAATTCTTGGGGGATGCAGTATTGGAACTGATTATCAGTGAGTATTTATTTTTGTCTCACAAATTATCTGAGGGTAAAATGACGAAAATCCGTTCCAATATTGTATGTGCCGAGTCGCTTTCCAAGGCCGCCTATGAGCTCCAGCTGGGGGATCATATTTTCTTGGGAAAGGGTGAAATTGTTACCGGAGGGCGACAGCGAAAATCGAATCTTGCCAACGCATTTGAGGCCCTGATCGGGGCTGTTTTTTTAGACAGCAATT
>JAKLQL010000629.1 GCA_022013395.1 Acetobacterium sp. | reverse complement strand
ATACTATTATTTTTATGAATTTTGATACTTTTAAGGATATCAGTTATGTATTACAATAAGCCCCATTAAATAAACCAAAGTCTTAACTAAAACCGAGGAGATAGATAAAATGAATAATCGCTATGAATTAAACAAAAACCTGGCCCAGATGTTAAAAGGTGGCGTCATCATGGATGTTACCACTGCTGAACAGGCACGGATTGCCCAAGATGCTGGTGCCTGCGCGGTGATGGCACTGGAACGGATTCCGGCTGATATCCGCTCTGCCGGCGGGGTTTCTCGAATGAGTGATCCTAAAATGATCAAAAGCATTCAAGCCGCGGTTTCAATTCCGGTAATGGCCAAGGTACGGATCGGTCATTTTGCCGAAGCCCAAATCCTGGAAGCCATCGAAATTGATTATATTGATGAGAGCGAAGTACTGTCCCCGGCCGATGACACCTACCACATCGATAAAACCCGTTTTTCCGTGCCTTTCGTCTGTGGCGCCAAAGATTTAGGGGAAGCCTTGCGACGCATCAGTGAAGGAGCTTCGATGATTCGTACTAAGGGCGAACCGGGAACTGGCGACGTAGTTCAGGCGGTTCGTCACATGCGACTGATCAACCAGCAAATTCGTACCATTCAAAACACCAGAGCAGATGAACTGTTTCAGGTTGCCAAAGATTTACAGGTTCCCTACGATTTGGTTAGACTTGTTTTTGAAACCGGCAAGCTGCCGGTTGTAAACTTTGCCGCTGGTGGGATTGCCACCCCAGCTGATGCCGCGCTAATGATGCAGTTAGGTGCTGAAGGGGTCTTTGTCGGCTCGGGCATCTTCAAATCCGGCAACCCGACCAAACGGGCCCAAGCCATTGTCAAAGCCGTTACCAATTACAATGATGCCAAACTGTTGGCTGAGTTGTCTGAAGATTTAGGAGAAGCCATGGTCGGTATCAATGAACAGGAAATCGATTTATTGATGGCCCAGCGAGGCATCTAATGGAGACAACCATTGGCGTATTAGCAGTCCAGGGCGCTTTTTCAGAACATATCAACGCTTTGGAGCAATTGGGTGTTCACTGCATCGAAATTCGCAAACCGTCAGATTTGACCAAATATGCTCTGGCTGGTCTGGTATTGCCTGGCGGAGAAAGTACGGTGATGGGGAAACTGCTACGGGAGTTGGCGCTCTTTGAGCCAATCAAAAAAATGATTGAAGAAGGCCTGCCAGTGCTGGGCACCTGCGCCGGATTAATCCTGCTGGCAGGCAAAATTGCTGAGGATACTGCCTTACATTTGGGAACGATGGAGATCATGGCCAGAAGAAATGCCTATGGCCGCCAGCTTGGCAGCTTTCAAACCGAACAGGAATTTGACCGTTTCGGAAAAATTCCGATGGTCTTTATTCGAGCCCCCTATATTGAAAGCATTGGCCCCGGCGTTGAAATTCTGGCCCGGGTCGATAATCATATTGTTGCCGCCAGACAGGGGAACATGGTGGTGACCTCCTTTCATCCGGAGCTGACTGATGATCTCACTGTTCATCAGTACTTTTTAAACCTAGTTCTGCAAAAAACAAAAACCTGTGTCGCGTAATGCGATACAGGTTCGTTTTTCTATCTATTTTTCCATGTTCCATGATATTATATAATTTGTATGCTCTGGAATATCTATTTTTATATCCTCGCGTTTTTCAAAGCGTCCTGCTAATCCATGTTCTAAAGCTGTCTGATGGAAATGGCTCAAAGCAATTCCAAGATCCACTTTTTTAATCATTTTTTCATCTTCGCCTGCATTGCTTTTGTGTGTTTCAAAAAAATGATATGAGCCTTGTTTTTTTACCACTCGCCATGGTTGTGCATTGGTCGCAGAAGGTGCCACGCGAATCATTTCTAAAGGACTAGCATACTCATTTGCAGCTTTCTTTGAAAGTGAATTCTCAAATGAATTCTCAAAGAAAATTTCATCCCATGATTTTCGCTTATCCGACTTCATCGTTTTTCTCATGATACTTTCTGTAATGCTCTTTTTACCGGTTGCATATCCAATTGGGGAAATTGCCGGAAACAGTTCATCTTTCTTTATGTCCATGGCTTTCTCGAACTGCGCTCTGCTAAAGGTTGCT
>JAKLQL010000628.1 GCA_022013395.1 Acetobacterium sp. | reverse complement strand
TTTTAACCTGACCCGTTCCGGCATTACCCGAAACGCGGTGCTGTCATCCATGGTTCCCCAGCTTCGGGACTGGCTCTTTAAAGCGGGCATCAGCACTGTCTTCTCAGATTTCAAGAATCTCTATTACTATTATAAACAGGCCGAATATGCGTTATCGGTTGGCAAAAGCATTGATAGTTCCTTCTGGTATTACCGCTTTGAAGATTATCTACTCCCCTATATCGTCAAAAAAAGCAAAGAAAAGCTGATTCCGGAAGCCCTCTTGTTTTTGACCTGTTGAAGGGTCAAAAAACTGCTCTGGTTGCGTGTCCTCCAATTGCTCTGTATAATGTCATTATCACAGAGAAAGGAAAGACCCCAAGGAACCTATCTTAGCAGGACAAGCGTTCCGAGGGGTCAACCAACATGATTATTATAACAAACTATACGTTGGTCTACAACGAGGAACACGCTTTTTTTACACAGTGAGTCATGAAATGCCAGGCATCTGCCCGATATGCGGTGGCAAGCTTGATTACCGGGATAATCGGTTGCGGATTTTCAAAGAGTATGGCGGTGATAAAAAGAGGCTGCTGATCCGTCGTCTTAAATGCAAATGCGGCAGGTTGCATCACGAAATCCCGGATTTTCTGGTGCCACATAAGCACTATACGAATGAAGTGCTTGAAAATGTGCTGGATGACGTATCCACACCAGCGGATTTGTCCAGCGAAGACTACCCCTGCGAGATTACCATGAAACGCTGGAAAGACTGGCTTTCAAGGAACCGCTATCAGATTGAGGGGATGCTTCGAACCATCGGTTATAAGCTGCCTGGATTTACTGTAACACTTCTGAAATCCAGGATTTCATTACTCACAGGCTTGCGGGAAAGCGGGAGCGATTGGCTGGCAACCATCCACCGTCTGATTTATAACTGCGGATTGCGATTAACCCCTTAAACGGGAGGAGTGGCATGCACCTGATTTGTTTTGCTGTCATTGGCATGGCCATGCTATGATGCGCAAAAAAGGAGGTGCTTGTTTATGACAAAACAGAGCAACACCATTGATGACTGGAAAGAGCAACTCGCCTTACAGCGTCATGAAATCATTACCCCCCTGTTGGATGATTCCCTGGATCCTCAGAAAAAACAGCTGTTAAGGGTTCGGCAGGCCCAAAAGTACGGACTTTCGACCCGGACGATCAGCCGTTATGAGGCGGCCTATTTAAGCGGAGGCTTTTCCGGTTTAAAGCCAAAATCCCGGGATAAACGGCCATCAACAGAACTGCCAGAAAACTTCGAAGCCCTGATACAGGAAGCGATTCTCCTAAAAAGAGAGGTCCCCTCCCGAAGCATCAATCAGATTATTCTGATTCTGGAAATGGAGGAACGGGTCCCACCCGGAGTACTCAAACGATCAACCCTTCAGCGCCATCTATTTCAGTCCGGGTTTGGTAAAAAACAGATGAAAAAGTATGTTGAAGCCAAAGTCACGTCATCGGGACGGTTTGCCAAACCCCACCGGATGATGCTTCTCCAGGCCGATATCAAATATGCCTTGAAGCTGCCCATTGGCAGGAATGGCAAAATGATCCAGACCTATTTATCAGCCGCCATTGATGACTGTACCCGCTATGTCGTTGCCTCCGGCTTTTATGCCCATCAGGAGGCGACCATTGTGGAAGATACCCTGCATCAGGCGATTTTAAAATGCGGAAAACCGGCGGCACTTTATGTTGACAATGGCAAGCAATATACGTCGGTACAACTCACTAAAATATGTGCAAAGCTTGGTATTCGTTTGATGCATTGCAAACCATACGTTGCTAAAAGTAAGGGTAAGATCGAAAAATTTAATCATTTCGTCAATGCCTTTATGGCTGAAGCCAAAGCTGCCAAAATAAAAACCCTCGAGGCGTTAAACCATCTTTGGCGGGTCTGGTTGGAAGCCTATTACCACGATAAACCCCATGACGCCCTGGGCGACGGAGTAAGCCCAAAGATGGCCTTTAATCGGGATAGCCGCAGCCTGACCTTTCTGGATGTCAATCTTGTTG
>JAKLQL010000627.1 GCA_022013395.1 Acetobacterium sp. | reverse complement strand
GAAAGTGGTGCTGAACTTGTTAATGAATAAGACTGCCAATCCTGTATCTGAAAAACCTGTATGTGATGATCATGCCAAAGCATAAAGCGCTTAAAGATGTGAAGTTATTCGCTCTGGACATGGATGGCACCGTCTATCTGGGAAACGGCTTAATCGAAGGTTCTCTGGATTTTATTGAGAAGTTAAGAGCACAAGAGCGAGATTTTGTTTTCATGACTAATAATTCATCCAAAGTGGCCAGTTTTTACAGAGAAAAGCTGGCAAAAATGGGTTGTTTTGTGGAGGAGAACCGAATTATCACCTCAGGCGATGTGACAATCCAGTATTTAAAAACCTATTATCCGGGAAAATCGGTTTATTTAATGGGAACCCCTTTATTAGAAGAGAGCTTTTTAAAAAATGGCATCAATCTGGTTCAGAGTCAGCCGGATGTGGCCGTGGCAAGTTTTGATACCACCCTGACCTACGAAAAGCTGGAGAAAATATGTACCTTCATCGCCAATGGCGCTATCTTTTTGTCTACCCATCTGGATTTAGTCTGTCCCACCGAAACTGGCTTTATCCCAGATTGCGGTGCGATGTGTGCGTTGATCACCAAATCAACTGGCGTTGAACCCAAATATTTGGGAAAACCCTTTCCGGAAACCATGGAGATGATCCTTGCCATTACCGGGCATCGACGGGAAGATGTGGCCTTTGTTGGCGATCGCATCTATACGGATGTGGCAACCGGGGTAAAAAATGGCGGCAAGGGATTTTTGGTTCTCACCGGGGAGACGAAAATGGAGGATGTGGGCAAAGCGGATGTGATTCCCGATGGTATCTTTGACTCGCTAAAAGAAATGACGAACTATTTATAGAGCTGTTTATTTTAATCGAAATAGGGAAGAAACCCTATATAGGGATAAAGCATCATCAGTGTTATGGACCATTTGGTTTAAATGAAGTGATGTGGATTCGATTAAAAGCGAAATAAATGGAAAGGAATGAATGAGTCATTAAAAGGTGGGAATATGCATTCGAAAGTAGTTACAATCATCAACCCAACCGGTTTGCATGCGAGACCAGCTGCGGAGTTTTGTCAGAAAGCCGGGGAATTTAAAGCGTCGATTAATATAAAGAAATTGGGGGACAATCCCAAGGTCGGCGATGCCAAATCGTTGCTTGGGATCATGGCCACTGGCCTGAGTCAAGGTGATAAGTTTGAGATAATCGGTGAAGGCGATGATGAAATGCTCGCTGTCGAAACCCTGGTAGCACTGGTTAATAACGGGTTTGGAGAAATATAATGATTAAAAAGAACACCTTGCGTGACACAAGGTGCTTTTTTGTGAATTTAATAATTTTCAGGCATACAGCAGATTGTTTTTATAAATAATCGACTTTAAGGTGTTTTGCCGCCATTGCAGTTCATCCAGACTGATGCCAAAATCGATTTGTCCCTGAGTGGCGATAAGTAAATGCTCCAGATTGCAGTTGCCGGCCCGTTCGCCGATGCCAAACAGGGTAGAATCCGCATATTTGGCACCGGAACGGAGTCCCTGAATGGAATTGGCTACCGCCATACCGAGGTCATTGTGCATGTGCACTTCAATATCAATTTCACTGGGAATGCGACTGACGTAGGATTTGCAGACACTGGGAGACATGATCCCCACCGTATCTGAGAATCGCAAGGTGGTGGCACCCAGGTTTTTGGCAGTTTCAATGAGCTGGATGACAAAATCCCAGTCGGCCCGGGAGGCATCTTCCAGGCCGATGGTCAATTCTCGATGTGCTGCATGAATGGCATCGGTACAGGTGGCCAGGTTATCCAGAACCTCGACGCGGGTTTTTCGCAGTTTTTCGCGGATCAATAAATCCGATGCCGGGACACAAACATGAATGATATCGGCACCGCAGTCGATGGATTTGTGAATATCATTGAGGTTCATCCGGTTCCAGCCGATGATTTGGGCTTTTTTACAGGCTAGCTTAATTTTTTCAAAGGCCCGGCATTCTTCCCGGCCCATGGCTGGGGTACCAGCCTCAATCCGATTGACTCCCAGCGCGTCCAAAGTTCTGGCAATGGTCACTTTTTCGCGGATGGAAAAGGCCATCCCCGGGCTTTGTTCGCCATCTCTCAGGGTAGTGTCAACAATATATTTTTGCATCATAGTCATTTTGAACCTCACTGGCAAGGGTGCGCAGTTCCAGATCAGAAAGGTTTCGGCCTAACTGGGTGCAACGCCCTTTGATTTGTTTAAGGATTGAGCTGGCAGCAGAATCGGACAAATTTTGTTCTTTAAGTTTGTATAAAATGCTTTGGTGACCGGAGTGTTTTCCTAAAACAATTTCCCGTTTATTTCCCACAATCTGGGGATTAAAGGGCTCATAGGTATGAGGGTTTTTTAAAACGCCGTCGACATGGATGCCGGATTCGACCTTGAAAATATCTTCGCCGATAATGGCTTTCATTTTCGAGAGTTTGACAGCAGTCAGCTTTTCATAAAGTCTGCGAAGCTCATTAAGAACCGTTAAATCGCCGTTAAAAGATTCGGGGTCTCTTAATTTAAGACCCATTAATACTTCTTCCAGAGGCGGGAAATCGTGCCGGTTGGCAAACCCACAGCTGATACTCTGGCCGCCGGCCATAATCCACTCCAGGGCAATGGCAGTGGCACAATGCTTTTGATTGCTGGGGCATAAATCCAGGGTATTTGCATCGTTGTTTAATAAAAGCTGCTTGAAAATTGCGTTGTAGTCCTGAGTCATTAAGTCCTCTAAGCCCTTCAAGCGTATTTTCTGATCACAGATGTTTTCTATCTGACCGGATGGAATTGCTAATTCGATCAGTTCATTGGGTTCCAGTTTCCAGCTGATTGTTTGATCAGGATTTAGCTCCTGGGTGAGAAAACAGGTGCTAGTATCAATATATTTGCCAGAATCCCCAGCTAAAGTAGGGGGCTCTAGCTGGGAAACCAACTCAGAGGCCAATTCTATTTTTGTGACCCCACAAGTAAAAAGCAGGCCGCAAAAATGGTTAAGATCCTGAGAGTCAATCCCGTCGGTATTAAAGGTTGTCAGTGTTCGATCAATGATTGTAACCATTTGTGCGCCCCGCTTTCATAAAATAATTTAAAGATTGATGCTGTTGTTTAAAATCCAGCATCAATCTGAAGTAGCTTAGAGATAGAAGATTAACAATTGTCGGTACACGGTAGCTAGAACTTTCCTAAAAGAGCTAAATAACCAGGTCTTCGACGACCTTGCCACCTTCGATGTGTTCATCCATGATCCGTTCCACATCGTCGACGGTCACATTGCCGTACCAGACGCCTTCGGGGTAAACAACCACGATGGGACCTTTTTCACAAATACCGAAGCAGCCGGTATTGTTAACGATGATTTCGCCAGACAAGTCACGATCGTCAATTTCTTCAAGAAAAGTCTGCAAGACCTTCACTGAATCCTGCTGGAAACAATAGCCTTTTTGGGTACCGTTAATCCGACAACTGGTGCAAATTAAAATATGATGTTTAGGTGTTACCATTTTTATAGTCCTCCTGATGTATTTAATAATTCATGAGCTGCTATTTTAACAGCATCCTCAATGCGGTTGTAAGTGGAAAATACCTTAATGCCTTTTTTGGCTAACTTTTGTGCCGGCAGATCACCGATTCGCATGGTGATCACGCCATCACAGTCATCGAGTGCTTTTAAGATTTGAGAAATCTTATCGTCTTTGTCATCGCAATTTTCTTCGCCGGCACAATATTTACTGATGTTGCGTTTTTCTTTAAATTGGACTTCATTGTTTAGAAAATCATAAATGTATAAGTCTGTCGCTTGTCCAAAATGCTGGTCGATGAGCATGCCACCTTTTGATACGGTGGCAAAACGGATACCATTCGTTGGGGTTGGATTAAGTTCAATTTCTGTTTCAGCTGCTTTTCTAAACTCAATGGAAATATCTTCATCAAGTTTACCAATGGCGTCGGCCCGGCATTGTTTGCAGTGATACATTTGCTTTAAGTGGGTACCGCATTGATCACGAATTTCATTGATTTGTTGATTGGTGGCAATTTTCAGATCCTCAAAGGCACTGCCTTTGACAGGAATCAGCGGCATAATATTAGAAATAAAACAACCCAGATCTTTAACGGTTTTGACGACTTCTTCAATATGCTTATCATTAATACCCATCAGTGTCACGGTGTTGATTTTTACCAGAATGCCTTCATCGATGAGCATTTTAATACCAGCCATCTGATTGGCCAATAACAGCGCGGCCCCGGCTTCACCGATATAATATTTACCCATAAAGTGAACATGTTTGTATATTTTAGCACCGATAGCTGGGTCAACCGCATTAACGGTCACAGTGACATGGGAAACATTTAATTTTGCCAGCTCTTTGGCATAATAGGGAAGCATCAAACCATTGGTGGAGACACAAAAGGTAACATCCGGGTCATAATCACGAATCAGGGAAAGTGTCGCTTTGGTTTCCTCAAAATTCGCTAAGGCATCGCCAGGTCCGGCAATACCAACGACGGTAAGATTTGGCACTTTTTCTTTCACCGCTTTGTATTTGGCGAAAGCTTCTTCGGGCGATAAAATTTCAGTGGTGACACCCGGGCGGCTTTCATTCATACAGTCAAATTTTCGTACGCAATAGTTGCACTGAATATTGCATTTAGGGGCGATTGGCAAATGCATCCGCGCATTTTTTTGAGCAGCTCCGCAACTGTAACAGGGGTGATTCGCTGTTTTTTCTTCGATTGTCATCATATCCTTATCCTTCACTGGGGCTGAATTTGCAGGGATTATTTCATGGATTGGTTCCAGCCCGTATTTTGATTTTGGTCCCTCGTTATAGTAAGTATTGTAAAGTGATTCTCTAAAGCCACCTTCCAAAGCATGAAGAAGGGTATTGGTCATTTGATCCAAAAAATTGAGGGATCCTTCATAACCGAGGGTTCGAATCCGCTGTCCGCCAATCCGATCGTGGATTGGAAAAGCACAACGGATTAAGGGGATATGGCGTTTTTCTTCAATCCGTCGGCCATCCGAGTTGCCGAGCATCATATTAGCGCCTAGTCTTAAGGCTTCAGATTCAATGGTTTCAAAATCCACATCGTCGAGAATCGCGAATTCATCAACGTATAGGGATTCGGACAGTTTGGATAATTCGGCATTAATACTTTCCTGTAAGTGTGAATAGTCCGAACCAGTGGCGGCAATAACTGGCATAATACCATTTTCACAGCACAGATGAACGGTGGAAACAACAAAATCCGGTTCTCCGAATATAGCCACACGACCATCAGCATTGTATTTATGGGAATCAATCATGCCATCCAGGTAGCGGCCTCGTTGCTTAGTGATTTTTTCTGGGATTGGTTTTTTTGACAATTCCGATAAAAGATTAATCAAAGCATCGGTGGCTTTTAATCCCATTGGTAAATCCAGGCGTTGATAGGGTACGCCATATTTTTCATTAAGAAATACGCCTGGTGAGTCTTCGGGTTTCATGGTATTTGATATTTCGATGGTCATTCGTGCGCCGCCCATTTGTTTAATCTCAGCTAAAGAGGTACCATGCATGGGGAGACGATCATAAGTGGTTTTGTGGACACCATCTAAATTCTCAGAGATATCTGGCAACAAGATATAGTCAAGTTTAAAGTCTTCAAGGAGTTCCTTTAAATATCGGGTATCGGCAGGGGAGATCATGGTCGTGATCACATTTATTTTTTTATGCTTTTTGGTGTCCATATCCACGTTGGCAACAATCGCTTTTAAGGTATGGGTAAAGCCTTCAAATTGAGTACCGCTGTAGCCAGCCGATTTGACGGGAATAATTTTCACGGTTGCTTCGGGATGTTGCTCATAGAATATTTTGACAATATATTCGATATCTTCGCCAATGGTTTCAGCCAGGCATGTCGTCGAAACACCAATGATTTCGGGATCATATAATTTAATCAGGTTTTCAATGCCCAGGAGCAGGTTTTTCTGCCCCCCATAGACAGTGCCTTCTTCGGTTAATGATGAGGAGGCGATATCGATGGGTTCATTGTAGTGGGTGGCCATGTGTCGGCGAATATAAGTGCTGCAGCCTTGTGAACCATGGAGTATATTCATGCATTTTTTGATGCCATAGAAAGCATTGGCTGCTCCCATGGGCATACACATCTTGCAAGGGTTGACATTTAAATTAACTAAATTTTTAGACATGTTATTTACCTCCTATGGCGATGGTTTCCCATACCGGGCTGTTCATCGAAAGATTGATTTCGGATGCAAAATTAAGGGAGCCTTCGTAACCGGCCAGCGGTCGTTTCCGTTCGTGGTTATGGTCACAAAAGGCGACGCCGAGTTTGTAGGCCAGCGGTCTTTCTTTGACCCCGCCAACCAGGATATCAGCGCCCATTTCAAGCATAAATGCTTCCAGTTCGGCCGGGTTTGCATCGTCTAGTATTATGGTATCTTCGCCAACCAGGCTTTGGATCAGGGCATAGTCTTCTTTGCTACCGGTTTGGGTACCAACCATGACTGTTTTTATTCCAAATTCCTCAAATTGTCGAATCAGAGAGATTGCTTTAAATCCGCCACCAACATAAATGGCAGCTTTTTTTCCTTCAAGGTTTTTTTTGTATCTATTTAAAAGAGGAGTTACTCTATTTTTTTCTTCTTCAATAAAAGCTTTGGTCTTGTTGAGGATGTTTTCACCACCGATCTCATAGG
>JAKLQL010000626.1 GCA_022013395.1 Acetobacterium sp. | reverse complement strand
TGTGCTGAGGAAGGTCTGGACCTTGCCATTTTAATGGTCACCGACATCATTTTAGGTGGTACTGAACTAATCGTGGCGGGTGAAGCTAAGAATCTGGTGCAATTGGCTTTCGGTTTTCAACCGGGTGAATACAGCAAATATATGAATGGTGTTTTTTCCCGAAAAAAACAAATTGTCCCACTACTGATGAATGCCTCTGCTTATTAAACAAAATTTTAAAATTGGTGATAACAATGTTCAATAATAAATTTGGAAATCATAAGTGCTATGCGCTGGTGATTTTGCTTCTTTTCTATGGTTTTATACCCCTGTTTCTAACCGGTTGTGTGGAAAAAGAACTGATTAATGATCCCACAACCGGTTCAATTTTGTCTGGAGAAAATTCTAAATCCCTGATGGATGGCCAGTACTCTGCCACTACCAGCTATTTTGACAACCGGGGTTATGTCCAAAAATTAGATCTTCTGATAAAAAATGGCATCATTACCCAAGTTTCATTTAAGGAACTATCAAAAAGTAATGCCGATCGCCTTACGCTCGAGGGTTCAGATAAAAACTGGAAGAATTTAGGTGTAGCCAACCTCAGTGCGCTTTATCTGCGCTTGTACAATGAATTGATCCTCTCTCAAAATCCTGATGAAATCGATGCTGTCTCTGGGGCGACCCAAACATCTGACCGTTTTACCGAATTATCAACTGTAATTTTGGCTCAAGCATACAAAGGTGATCATGAAACGATAAAAATTGATACTTTTGATACTTATATGATAACCGGCACTGTCGACCCTGAAGGCTATCAGGGTTTCCTTGAAGCATCATTTAATGGTTCAACCCTAACTCGTCTCAGCTATGATGAAATTAGAACAGAAGACGGAAAATCAAAGCGTAAATCAACTGATTCTCCAGCCAGCGCAGATTTTAGTGCATTATTTGATACTCTAACAAATAATGCGCTGGAATCGCAATCGCTGGAATCGCCATTTTCAGCCAATGAAACGTCCCCGGACAAAGCAAAATACATTGAATGTCTGCGTCTTTTAAGAGAATCAAGAGCGCCTTTTTGATGCTCTATTACATTCTGGTATCTTACTTAAATTCAACTGCAAATCTTGACAAATGTTAAAGATATGTTATACTTAATCAATAGGCAGTGCATTTGTGCCAACAATTCTAAATTGAAAGAAGGTGAAAAAATGGAAAATAATACTTTTGGTAGTCGATTAAAAGCGTTGCGTATCTCGAAACGGTTAACTCAGGAGAATTTTGCTAATCTTTTCTATCTTAATAAAAGCTCGATCTCTAAATATGAAAAAGATAAAAATTTACCAGAGAACCAATTACTGATTAAGATTGCTGATTTTTTTGAAGTCTCAGTAGACTATTTGCTATGTCGAACTGATCAGCCAAAACTTTTACCAAGTAACCCCAAACCGATGACCTGTGAAGAATTTTTAAAATCTTACGTTTTTTCCAACGAAGAAGTAGACTCTTTTTCTTCTTATTTCTCTTTCCCGGAAAGTTATAAACAAGAAGTTTTAGATTTTATTAATTTCAAGAGTTCCAGTGGAAAGTAACTTAAAAACAATGAAAATTATGTTTAAATAACTTGTTATAAATTCTTAGAAACACGCCATGCGTGTTTCTATTTTTTTATCAGTGATTTTTATAAGCAAAAAAATAAAGAGCAGGAATTAAATCCAAGCTCTTATGTTTTTCAAAACAACGATTTTATTCGCCCAGTAAATACGTTAGTGTAAATAAGCTATCCGTAATATTAACATTTTCCACGACCACATCATTAGGCACAGTCAAATCCAATGGACTGAAATTAAGAATTCCTTTCACCCCTAAATCCGTTACCTGAGTTGCCACCTTTTGGCCAACCTCCCGAGGTACGCATAAAATAGCGATGTCAATTTCATTCGCCTTGATAAATTCATCAAGCTCATCCATATGTTTAACAACGACACTGCCAACGACGGTACCAACTGTTAATGGATCAACATCGAAAACGCCTTTTAGAATAACGCCTTCTCGTTTAAACCGCTCATAGTTTGCAATGGCATGACCCATATTACCGCCACCGATAATAATACAATTATATTCACTATCAAGACCAAGAATCTCCTTGATAGCTTCCCTTAATTCTCCGACATTATAGCCATAGCCTTGTTGACCATAACCTCCGAATGAATTTAAATCCTGCCGAATTTGAGAAGCTGTAAGTCCCATTAAGCTTGCTAATTCCCGGGATGATATTTTTTCGATATCATTGAGCTGTAAATCAGTTAAATATTGGTAATACTTTGGCAACCGTTTGACAACGGTCATAGATACTTTTTTTGAGAAGCGATGCATGATAACTTCTCCTTTCTTTGGATAATTAATTAATTATAACAATATGTACCAATTACGTCAAATTATTCATTTTAATTTGGCGTTTTTTTTGATAGAATAGTAAAAGTAGTCTTAAATATCCGAACAAAAACGAAAACAGGTGAAACAATGTTAATGAATATAGAAAATATGCATTTTAGTTACGGCATCCATGAAATCTTTAATGATCTCAACATCTCCATCAACGAAAGAAAGCAAATCGGACTTGTTGGTCGAAACGGAACTGGTAAATCGACATTATTAAAACTCATTACCGGCGAATTGGTTCCAGACACTGGTCGAATCAACACGAAAAACGGTTTGACCATCGGCTACCTATCCCAGGAATCCAACATCTCAGAAAATACCACCCTGGTCGAAATGTTAACGGATGTCTTCACCCCGCTGATTGAGATGGAAAAGCGAATGAAACGGATTGGTGATGAGATTGCACGCTCCTCGGGCGATGATCAGGAAAAACTGATGCATGAATTTGGCGAACTGCAGGAAGCCTTTGCAGCTCAAAATGGTTACGCGTATCCCAGCCGCATCCGGGGCGTCATCAATGGGCTCGGTTTTAAACCCGAGGATCAGGATAAAGCCTTCTCGATGCTCAGCGGCGGCGAAAAAACCCGGGCAACCCTGGGGCAGATTCTACTGCAGGAGCCAGAACTGCTGCTCCTGGATGAGCCCACCAACTACCTGGATATTGATGCGCTCCAATGGTTGGAACAATATTTAAAAAACTACCCCGGAACCTTTATGATTGTTTCCCATGACCGTTACTTCATCGACAAGGTCTGTACGACAATCATGGAAGTGACTCAGAAAAATGTTAAGGAATACGCCGGAAACTATACCCAGTACGCCATCAAAAAACGTCAGGATATGTTGGAGCAGAACCATCAGTTCCAACAGCAAGCCAAAGAAATTAAGCACCAGCAGGAAGTGATAGATCGGTTCCGGGCCTACAACTCCATAAAAAGCTCAAAACGGGCTTCCAGTCGGGAAAAAGCCTTGAGCAAGATCGAGTTGATTGACAAGGTCGAAACTGCTCACAACAGCCATTTTAGCTTTATCCCCAGGGTCAAGAGCGGCAATGATGTTTTAGAAATCACCAACATCAAAAAATCCTTTGGCGATCGGCTGCTTTTTCAAAATATGAATTTCGAAATTCACCGGGGTGATAAAATTGGTATCATCGGTCCCAATGGTGCCGGCAAAACCACCCTTTTTCGCATTCTCCAGGGAAAATTAGCGGCTGACGCCGGAGAAATCCGGTTAGGTCAAAAGGTTCATATTGGTTATTTTGATCAGGAACATCAGGATTTAAAAAAATTCTACAATGAAAACCTCTTAGAAGCCCTTTGGGATGTGGATTCAAAACTGACTGAGGGAGAATTGCGAAACATTCTGGCAGCTTTTTTATTTGTGGGAGATGAAGTTTTTAAACCCATAGATACCCTTTCCGGTGGCGAAAAAGCCCGATTGCTGCTGGCCAGACTAATGATTTCCCAGTCGAATTTCCTGCTGATGGATGAACCGACCAATCACATTGACATGGATACCAAAGAAATTCTGGAGAATGCCTTAGCTCAATATGAAGGCACCCTGCTTTTTATCTCGCATGACCGCTATTTCTTAAACCGGATCGCCAATAAAATCTATCAGTTTTCGATTGATGGCATGGAAATTCATTTAGGCAACTATGATGATTACTTAAAACACAAAGTGGAAGCATCTGAACGGGAAGCGGTTCTCGCTGAAGAATCCAAAACAATCGTAACCAAAACACAGCAAAAAACAGATCGTAAGAAACTAAAAGAAGAGGAGGCCAGAATTCGCCTTTTAAAGAAAAAAGTTAAAGAGATTGAAGAAGCGATCCTGAATCTGGAACAGAAAATCGAGACAATCGAAGAAACGATGTGTGCTCCAGATTTCTACGACAACCTCTCGCTGGCAGCTGAAATTAATCTTTCCTATGAAGATCACAAGCAAAAATTATCCGAACTCACCGACGAATGGGAAGAAGCCCTGATGACGCTGGAAACATTATAAACTATTATTTATTATAAAAAAACCTATGGAGGAAAAAATGGAACTGACAATTAATGAAAAACGCGTTTTAAATACCCTGTTTAAAGATGTAAAAGGAACAACCCGCAATACCATGCTGATTGCCCTTTATGCAGCCAAACCAACCGATGATGAATCACCGGATGCCCAGGCAATGATCGCCCTGATCAATGGCCTGATCGTCAAACTAGCAGAATTGGAACAACCAGAAATGGAAATCCTGTTCGCCGGTATTCCCTACGACGTCAATTAATCAGCTAACAAACTGCAAATAAAAAGGCAGCCTCATTTTTGAGACTGCCTTTTATTTATCTTAGAATTGATGTAGCCTGGGGCTTACATCATTGGCATTCCGCCCATACCGCCTGGCATTCCGCCCATGCCAGCATCTTCACTCGGAAGATCAGCAACAGCAACTTCAGTGGTTAAGAACATTGCCGAAACACTGGCTGCATTTTGAATCGCAGAACGGGTTACCTTGGTTGGGTCAATGATTCCCGCTTTGAACATATCAACAAATTCGCCTTTAGCAGCATCATAGCCAACGCCAACAGCTTTACCAGCCATTTGAGAAACGATAACAGAACCTTCAAGGCCAGCATTTTCAGCAATTTGTCGCATTGGTTCTTCAATTGCTCGTCGGATAATGTAAGCGCCGGTTTTTTCGTCGCCTTCCAAGGTTTCAATTAAAGCGTCAACCTTTGGAATTGCATTGATGTAGGCAGTACCACCACCGGATACAACGCCTTCTTCAACAGCTGCACGAGTCGCATTTAAAGCATCTTCAATACGGTATTTGATTTCTTTCAGTTCAGTTTCGGTGGCTGCTCCAACTTGGATAACTGCTACGCCGCCGGATAATTTAGCCAAACGTTCCTGTAATTTTTCTTTATCATATTCTGAAGAAGTTTCTGGAATCTGAGCTTTAATTTGACGAATTCGTTCATCAATCGCTTCTTTGTTTCCGTCGCCTTCAACAATAATGGTATCTTCTTTATCAACTTTAACCTGACGAGCACGGCCTAATTGTTCAATCGTGGTCGTTTTTAAATCTAAACCTAATTCGTCAGAGATAACTTCCCCACCGGTTAAGGTTGCAATATCAGCTAACATTGCTTTACGTCGATCGCCGAAACCTGGAGCTTTTACAGCCACGCAGTTAAATGTTCCACGTAATTTATTAACAACCAGAGTCGCTAATGCTTCGCCTTCAACATCTTCAGCAATGATTAACAGCTTGCTGCCAGTTTGAACGATTTGTTCCAACACTGGTAAAATTTCCTGAATGTTAGTAATTTTTTTGTCAGTGATTAAGATATATGGATTATCCAGTACAGCAACCATTTTTTCGGTGTCTGTTACCATGTAAGCTGATAAATAGCCACGGTCAAATTGCATACCTTCGGTAAATTCCAGTTCAGTACCCATGCCTTTGCCTTCTTCAACAGTGATAACGCCGTCATCGCCAACTTTATCCATTGCTTCAGAAATCAATTTTCCAATTTCAGCATCAGCTGCAGAAATGGATGCAACCTGGGCGATTGCTTCTTTGCTTTCGATTTTTTTGCTGTTAGCTTTTAATTCTTCAACAACAGTCGCAACGGCTTTTTCAATCCCTTTTTTCAGTACCATTGGGTTTGCACCGGCAACAACGTTTCGGTTACCTTCACGAACAATCGCCTGAGCCAATAAGGTTGCTGTGGTTGTACCATCACCTGCTACGTCATTTGTTTTGGTAGCAACTTCTTTAACCAGCTGAGCACCCATGTTTTCAAATGCATCTTCCAGCTCGATTTCTTTGGCAATGGTTACGCCATCGTTGGTAATGGTTGGTGAACCGTATGATTTAGCTAAAATAACATTTCTTCCTTTTGGTCCTAATGTCACCTTAACGGTATTTGCTAATTTATCAACACCAGTGATCAGTGATGCTCTAGCTTCTTCACGAAATTTTATATCTTTAGCCATATTATTTTCCTCCTGTTTTTCTAAATTTTATTATTCTACGATTGCTAAAATATCAGCTTGACGGATGATTAAAAACTCTTCATCCCCAATTTTTACTTCACTGCCTGAGTATTTGGAATAGATGACTTCATCATCCACTTTCACATCCAATGGCACTTTTTTGCCATCAATAATTTCTCCAGTTCCGACTGCAACTACTTTTCCTTGTTGTGGCTTTTCCTGCGCAGATCCTGGTAAAACAATTCCACCTA
>JAKLQL010000625.1 GCA_022013395.1 Acetobacterium sp. | reverse complement strand
TCCAGCAGGTTTCAATAATACATGGCCTGCACCAGCTTCACCATTGACTAAGTGAGGAATAGTTGTTCCAACCATTGGCACTTTGATTAATGATTTTTTTGCTGCATCGATACCTTTACGAATCGCATCTGGAATTTCCATTGCTTTTCCTTTACCGACGCCAACATGACCGTTTTCGTCTCCAACAATCACAAGACAGCTGAATCTGAAGTTACGACCACCTTTTACAACCTTAGTTACGCGGTTGATGGCAACGACTTTTTCCTTCAAATCTAATGTACTTGGATCGATTTTTTTGTTTTGCATCAAATGACCTCCTTTACTTGGAATTTCAGGCCGGCTTCACGAGCGCCGTCAGCCAATTCTTTTACTCTACCATGATATACATAACCGCCTCTGTCAAATACAACTGCTTCAATACCCTTTTCCAGAGCACGTTTGGCAATTGCCTGACCGACTGCTTTAGCTGCTGCTTTATCTCCACCTTTTGACAATTGACCTTTAAGATCAGAGTCATTGGAAGAAGCAGAAACCAATGTGATACCTTTGGTATCATCTATAATTTGAGCATAAATATTTTTATTACTTCTAAAAACGTTTAAGCGTGGTCTCATTTCAGTTCCAGAAATCTTGTTTCGGACCCGAAAGTGACGTGCGACACGTAATTTATTTTTAATGGGTTTCTTAATCATCGAGTTTTACTCCCTTCATCATCTTTGACGGGCTAGCAGGTTATTTACCTGTTTTACCTTCTTTACGTCGAATTACTTCGTCAGAATATCGTACCCCATGACCCTTGTAAGGTTCTGGTGGGCGTTTCGCTCGAATATTGGCAGCATGTGCACCAACGGCTTCTTTGCTAATGCCTTTAATAACGACTTTTGTATTTGTTTCCGGAACTGCTTCAACGCCTTCAGGATCTTCCATCTCAACGGGATGTGAGTATCCTAAGTTCATCACTAATTTCGTTCCTTTTTTTTCTGCTCTATATCCTACTCCACTGATTTCCAATGTTTTAGTAAAGCCAGTGCTTACTCCTGTAACCATGTTTTGAATTAAAGCCCGTGTTAAACCGTGAAGCGATTTATGCAGCTTGCTTTCAGATGGTCGGGTTACAACGACTTCGCTATCTTGAACATCGATGATGACATCAGGATGAAAAGTTCTAACGAGTTGTCCTAATGGACCCTTGACTGTCAAAGTTTGACCGTCTTTTTTAATGTCGACTCCTGGGAGGATCGCAACGGGTGCTTTTCCTATTCTTGACATCTTTTTACCTCCTGTCTTAATTTGTTACCAAACGTAACATATCACTTCGCCGCCAACGCCGGCTTTTCTTGCTTTTTTATCTGTCATTACGCCTTTTGATGTAGAAACGATGGCAATGCCAAGGCCGTTTAAT
>JAKLQL010000624.1 GCA_022013395.1 Acetobacterium sp. | reverse complement strand
GAACGGGAACTGATCACCATCACCAGCCTATTGACCGCCGGTGGCTGCGAACCGCAGTTGGATGTCCATATCAATGGGGCACTAAATGTGGGAATCTCGCCTGAGAAAATTATTGAGGCCTTTATTCAGTGTATTCCCTACACTGGTTTCCCCAAAGTTTTAAATGCCGTCACGGTGGCCAAACATGTTTTCATGACGCGTGAAAAGACACAAAGCAAATAAAGATCTCCTCCCGGTTTTGACCACGATGGATGATCTTTTCACTCTGATGTTTTAAATCGGATCATCAAATATTCCTGATCCGATCCACCGTTTTAATTCGAAATGAACATTTGGGTCCAGTAATGACCATATCCAGATGTAGAATCGACATAGCCGACTCCCAGCTTTTTAAATTCAGGATTTAGAATGTTCGCTCGATGTCCCTCTGAATTCATCCAGCCAGCCATAACCGCTTCTGGACTGGCATAACCGGCAGCAATATTTTCACCAGCCATGTTGTAAGTAATGCCGACTTCATTCAGGACGGTAAAACAGCTTGTTTGATTTGGTCGGGTGTGTGAGAAAAGCTGGATGATTTCTTGTGCTCTGATTTGGGCGGCCGTAGTTAAGATGGGATCGCTGGATACCAAACCAAGATTTCTGGATGCCCGTTCCTGATTGACCAGGGCGATGACCTGGGCTTCAAAAGGACTGGTGGCCTCAATAAATGGTGTGTCCGTGTTTCCTGGAGCTGCTGAATCCTTGGGCTGTACAACAATATGAATCCCTTCGAGCCGATAGGAAAATCCCTGGGAACCGGCACTTCCGCCATTTTTTGCCCAGCCCATCCAGCCGTAGTTTTGGATATGAACCTGATAGTAAACATCAAACTGATCGGCATTCGTTCCGGTAAGTTTGATCTGAATCCCTTCCAGACGAAGACTCTGACCGGAGGTTCCACTCATTTCGCCATTGCTTTTCCAGCCTCTTGCCGTATCAGCTTCCCAACCGATGTTCTGAATATGGGTTTGATAGGTAATCCCCAAATCAGTTACTGTCGAGTCAAGTTTTATCTCAACCCCCTCCAGACGAAGACTCTGGCCGAAGGTTCCGCTCATCGCACCATTTGAAACAAAATCCTGCCAGCCAACATTCTGGACATGAGTACGATAACTGACGTTCGGCGTACTGGCAGCCAGGATATAATTTGGTACCATCCAAATCGTGAGGATTAAAGCAAATAAAAACCAAAAGTTCCTTTTTCCAACTCCATTCATCATACTTTTTGAATGATCCAACCTGTCGGTCATCCATCTCCTTTTCATTATTATCTGTAATGAAATCGATTATCGCATGAAATAATTAATCCTGAGTCGGCATGAATTTTTAATTCTGATTCTATGGCTAGCTGTTTGATTTTTAAAGGTGTTCATTCTTGCTCAAGATCATCACCTTGCTGTAATCGCAATGAATTGTCTGCGTCATTTCAAAACCAAATCGGGAAAAATAATGATCCAACTCACATTTTAGAAAATCCTCAAAACCTGCGGGTTCTGTTTTTTTTACAAGATAAAACGGGATCTTTTTGAACAGGCTGACAGGCTCTTCCCACTCCATGACAATCAGTTTTCCGCTAATTTTCAAAACGCGTTTCGCTTCAAAAAGTAGCTGTTCTGCCAGAACAGGACTGATCTCATGCAATACCAATGAGATCAGCACCACATCAAATTCCTCATTTGAGAATTGCAGGTTTGCCGCATCCATATGGATCAGCTTGACATTGGATAATCTCTCTTGTTCCAGTTTAGCTGCTGCTTTTTGCAACATGGCTTTAGAAATATCGATGCCGGTGACGGTGACCTTACTTTTTGTGCCGGCAATGGCTATCGCATTGGCCGCAGTTCCGGTACACATGTCCAAAACTTTTAGGGGCTCATCACCTAATACAGAAATGACAGCATTCCGAGGGCTGGTGGCCGGCTTTCTAAAGTAGGTTCGGTCCAAAATATCATAGACTTTGGCATTAAACTGATAGAATTCATTTGACTCCATTTTTTCTCACTTTCTACTTCTCAAGATAACTTTCATCATCGAAAAATCTCTTTAGCCTCTATTCCTTACCAAATGCATTCAGCAGTGCTGCCATTTTTTGTGCTGTATCGGTTCCTGGCATTGGGACATGAATTGCCATTTTCAGGCTGGAATGATCAGCAAGATCAAAATTGTTGATTTCGAAATCCAGTTGTCCCACCTGAGGATGGTTCAATTGTTTATACAACTCGCCATTGATTTTGATTTCATGGAGTGGCCACCATAAATCAAACTCCGGACTTCTTGTTTTCAGTTCGTCAATAAACTGATTAAACCAGTAGTCTTCAATGTACTTTCCACTTGTAGAGCGGAAGCGACCTACCATTCCCTTAGCATGTCGATCCCAATCGACAAACATTTCCTTATACTTGCTGTCGGTGAACATCGCCCAAACAATATTCCGGTCCCGATCACTCATGGAATCGAAGTCGCCAAAAATTGTGCAGGATGCCTTATTCCAGGCAATCACATTCCATCGCTGATCGGTGATCAGCGATGGGCAATATGTCAGGTGATCCAGCATATGTTGAAGTGCCGGGCTCACGGTTTCCTGAGCCTCCGGAGCATCGGCTGGTAGTGGCTGGTTTGCCAGCCGATAAAGATGATGACATTCTTCCCGATCCAGCTGCAATACCCTAGACAGACTTTCGACCACCGGAGTGGTAACATGAATCGGTCTGCCCTGTTCAAGCCAGGTATACCAGGTCAGGCTGATCCCGGCCATCTGGGCGACTTCCTCCCGACGCAGCCCCGGTGTTCGCCGCCGCTGACCCGCTATGAGTCCAACCTGGGAAGGCAGTATTTTTGCTCGCCGGATTTTCAGAAAATCACCCAGCTCCTTATATCGTTGCCGTTCACTGTTCATATACCATGCCCCTTTCTATTATAATTTATACCAGTATAAATACATCTCTGGTAATATTATAACATCTGTATTATGCTTATTCCAGAAAATAGAATTGAATGATGGAGGTTATCAAATGAAGATACGGTCAACAAAACTTGTTTATTTTTCACCAACCGGAACCACAAAAGCGGTGGTTGAAGGTATTGCCCGGGGTATTGACGCAATTGAATCAGAACGGATTGATCTGACCAAACCGGCGGTCCGGCTGGAACCCTTGCAAACCGGAAAAAATGACTTTCTGATTGTCGGGGTACCGGTTTATATGGGAAGGGTGCCGGTGGTGATCCAGGAATGGCTCCAGTCCATAAAAGCTCAGGACACGCCATCGGTCTGCATTGTTGTTTATGGCAACCGGGTCAATGACGATGCCCTGCTCGAACTTAGAGACATTCTCGCAGCTGATGGCTGCATTCCAATGGCCGCTGGAGCTTTTATCGGCGAGCATTCCTTTTCCCGTGATGAAACACCCATCGCTGCCGGTCGCCCTGATCTCCGGGACTTAAGCCAGG
>JAKLQL010000623.1 GCA_022013395.1 Acetobacterium sp. | reverse complement strand
TGTTCACTAAATGATTTAACATCTTTAATTTACATATTGGAATATGCCGAATATATGTCAAAAACTGGGAGCATAATGGCTGCCAGAATAAAAAGAACCACCCCTCCAAAAATCAGAAGAATCAGGGGCTCCAGGGAAGTATTGATAATCTGGATTCTGTTTTTTATTTCATCTTTGTAAATAAGGTTAAGGGTTTCTAAAACCTCTGGGAGCGAACCGGAGGCTTCCCCTATGGTAACCAGCTGACAAAAAAGACAAGGGAAAATAGCGCTTTCCTCCATCGCCTGGCCCAATCGCTTCCCATTCGATACCTTTTCCCGAATCATTATCAATTCTTTTTTTATAAAACAATTGTCGGTAACACCTTCTAACCGCTGAAGTGCACTTAAAAGATCAATTCCGCTCGTTAAGAGCATCCCCATGGTCGTGGCAATTCTGGCCAAACACTGATAATGATTTAGCTTACCGACTAATGGCAGTTTAATTTTTATGCGATCCTTCGCAAAAGCAAGTGTTGGAAGATCTTGTAAAAAAGCGAGTGCTATTACACTTCCAAATAAAATTAATAGCATCACTGGCCAACCGCTGATTAACGCCTGACTTAACCTCATCAAAATCTGAGTTGGTCTGGGTAACTCTGCATTCATTACTTCAAACATTCCCACAAAAGTGGGCAACACATGCGTGATCAAAAATACCAGCACCAGGATAAAGACAATACTCAGAATCATCGGATAAAAGAGAATTTGCTGCAGTTGCCGACGATTTTTTTCTTCAGTTTCATAGTGCTCAGCCATTCCCAAAAGAATTTCAGCAAGATTTCCGCTGGCTTCACCGGCTTCTACCATAAAAACAAATAGTGCCGGAAATGTTTTCGGATAAACCGCCATTGCCACCGAAAGACTCTCCCCGGATTGGATCCAGCTGCAAACTCCTGATAAATCTTTAGCAACGCCTTTGTTTTTTGTTTCCTCGCCAATCAGTTCCAGACATTTTAAAATCGGAATTCCGGCATTTAACATAATATGGAACTGTCGACAAAATCGACTGAATGCCTCCTTTGTCACTGACCGGAATCGAAAATCAAACTCTTTATTCAAAATTCCTTCGGATCGCTTCTTTTCTCGGAGGTCTAAGACAATCAGATTTTGAGTCTGTAGCACCATCACTGCCTCGCGTTTGGTCTGCCCGACAACCGTACCGGTGAGGGTCTTTCCCTTCATATCTTTGGCCTTATAAATAAACTGTTTATCCATAGCCCCACCCTAATGATGCCAATCATTTTCGAATGTCAAAATCTCCAATCCCTCAGAAAGGGATGTATTCCCAAAAAAAAGATGGCGTTTCAGGGAATCTTCAATCGGCTTGAGACCTTCTTCCAGAGCTATTTTTCGAATCTCGTCATAATCGGCCCCTTTGGCAATGGCTTCGCGAATCTTGCGGGTGATTTTTAATACTTCCTGAACTGCGATTCGCCCCCGATAGCCAGTGCCGTGACAAAGCGAACAGCCAACTGGATAAAAAAGATCGACGTCCCGGTTGGTAATATTCAACAGCCTTTTTTCCGCTTCGGTTGCCAGCGCTTTTCTTTTGCAATTAGGGCATAGTCGTTTGATCAACTTTTGGGAAATCACCCCTCTCAGGGCGGTGGACAATAAATATAACGGAATTTTCATATCCATCAGGCGGGTGATCGAAGCAATGGCGTTGTTCGTATGAATGGTCGACAAGACAAAATGCCCGGTGATTGCTGCCCGGATTGCAATTTCGGCTGTTTCTTCATCCCTTATTTCGCCTACCATAATCACGTTGGGGTCCTGCCTTAAAATCGCCCGAAGACCGGTTACAAAATTAAGCCCGGTTTTTTCATTGACCTGAATCTGGTTGATATCTGCCATTTGATACTCCACCGGATCTTCGATGGTAATGATATTCTGGGTTTGGGGATCCAAACCATTCAGCAGACTATACAATGTGGTGGACTTACCGCTCCCAGTGGGTCCCGCGGCCAGCAGCATCCCATGGGGTGCTGCCATTATTTCCGCCAACAAGCTTTTTTGTTCAGTTGAAAACCCCAGGTCAACCATCGAAACAAAAAACTTCTTTTCATCAAGCAAACGCAAGACAATTTTTTCGCCATGAATGGTTGGTATAATCGATAAACGCACATCAATCTGACGACCTTCATAATCGGTTGTAAAGGCGCCATCCTGGGGTAGACGATGTTCGGCGATGTCACATCCACCCAGTATTTTCAGTCGGGAGATGAGTCCTTGAAAAGTTCTTTTATCCAGTAATTTCGCCAATCTCAAGATTCCGTCAATTCGAAAGCGAACCTGAATTTTCTTGGGAAATGCTTCAATATGAATATCACTAGCACCCTGGGAAACGCCTTCTTCAATTAACTGGTTTACCAATGAAATGATGGATAGTTCCGGGGCTGCTTCACCTTTTCGTCCAGACTTCTTCTCAGTTACTTGTTCTTTTTCTAAAGAATTATCATGATAGTGTTTCTGAATCAGTTCCTGGATACAATCTTTTTCGGTTACCAAAATTTTTAACCGCTTATTTGATATTCTCTGCAGACTGCGAACCATTTCTTCATGGGTAGGGTCCGCCATCAGAATGACCAGTTTTTCTTCATCCGGCTGGTTTAGCGGAAAAACAAGGTTTTCCCAAGCTTGTTCTTTAGAAAAGAACTGCAACGCCTTTCTATCCATCTTATCTTTCTGGGGATCATAAATATCAAAACCCTCTTCATGATGAAAAATCAGCTTTAACTGTTCCTGTGAAATAATGCGATTATTTAATAATACGTCGAGGATCGAATTCTCTGATCTTTCCACTTCCGGAATGCACTCCATGATGTCACTGCGTGTGATTAACTGGTTTTTTAACAGCATTTCCAAAACCAACATATTTTCTCTCATCAGGCCTCCTATTAACAATGATTATTCGTTAATGGCAGTATATCTGATTTGCGAATAAAATTCCATCAAAATACACATTATCGCCGATGTTTTTAAATCGTTCTCTTTCTTTCATCAAACTGCATGGTCTTTAAATCAAATGACTCAAAAACGCCATTAGTGCGAACTTCCAATCATGCTAATATTTCGATTCAAATAAGAAATACTCTTGAAAATAATACCTCTTTTAAATTCCTCTATTTTTGACTATCCATATCTTTCACGGTCTCCGGATCTTCCTTCTCTTCTTTATCAAATTCCGGCTCTTCAACGAATTCAGAATTATCAAGCAATTCTGTCTCTTTTCCGACTGCCACTTTATCTAAAATCTCTTCAATCATTTCATCATCCTCATCTAGCTTATTCTTTGCCAGGGAATCCAGCGAATAATGATAGGGAATGATCGCCGACGTCACATTTTTGTAATGACTGAGCAGTTGCTCCAGGAAGTAAGTTGTCTGATTATGTAAAACCACATCATACCAGTGATTTGCCACATATTTTATCAAAATAACCGTTAAATTTTCACCATGACCCAAATCTTTTTCTCTTTTGTAGATATAACATTTGAGGGTTCTGGTAATATCCCGATAGGGATTTTCAATGATTTCCAATTTTAGTGGAACCTTCAAGTCGGCCCACTGCGCCCGCAATTCTCTGGCATGTTCTGGATAACGGCAGAAATGCAGCACCGTGATATCATCTGATATGGTATTTGCATAATTGAGTGCTTTTAATGTTGCTTTGTTAATCGATTGGAGGAGCACAATACAGGGAGTTCCCTTCATTCCTGGTGGTCTTGGATAATAGGGACCAAATTCGGTCAATTCTAATTGCTTTTTCACCTCTTCATAATGGTTTCTGATGTAAATCATGACCATGATAATCAGCGGCATGGCAATCGCCAGCATCCAGGCACCTTCAAGAAACTTCGAATAAAAGATAATCAGCGAACCAACTCCGGTGACAATTGCTCCGAATACATTAATCAGCGATTTGTATTGCCAGCCTTTATCCTTTTCCCGGAGCCATTTTTTAAACATCCCATACTGGGACAGGGTGAACGAAACAAATACACCCACCGAATAAAGCGGAATCAGATGATGGGGGTCACTGTGAAAAACAATCACCAAAAAAATAGCGACAATCATAATAAACAGAATCCCATTGGAAAAACTGAGCTTTGCTCCCCGCTGAGAAAACTGTCTGGGCACATAACGATCATGTGCCAATAGATATAATAATAATGGCAAGCCATTATAGGCGGTGTTAGCAGCCAGGATCAAAATTAAAGACGTGGTTATCTGAATAATATAGTAAAAAAAGTTCAAGCCAAAAATAGACTGGGCAATTTGTGCCACCACGGTAGTGCCTTCAATATGGACCACTTGCAGGTTGACCGCCAGGACTGTCGTTCCGCCAAAAATAACCACAATAATCCCCGCCAGTAAATATAAAACATGGCGGGCATTCCGCTGCGAAGGATCTTTAAAAGCTGGCACTGCATTACTCACCGCTTCAACCCCGGTTAATGCCGAGCACCCGGATGAAAAAGCCCGCAGTACCAGCACAATGAGTAGACCCTGGTATACCTCCGAAGGCATGACACTGGCTAATTGGTCCGGTGAATAAACGATTGGTTCAAGGGTTCCTGAAAATAACCGAAAAAAACCGACGACAATCATAATACACATGGCGACAATAAAGGCATAGGTTGGAACCCCAAAAATCTTGGACGATTCCCGCATCCCTCTGAGGTTAACCAGTGTGATCAGTAAAATACAGGCAACGGAAATCTCGACTTTATAGGGGTAAAGACTCGGTACTGCCGCAACGATGGCCATAGTGGATGCCGAAATACTAACCGCAACTGTCAGAATATAGTCGACGATTAATGCGGCGGCGGAGATTAATGCCGGTTTTTCACCCAAATTTTCTTTTGAAACAATATAAGCACCACCGCCATTAGGATAATGTGCAATAATCTGCGAATAGGAAAAAACGAGAATCAGCAGTAATAGAATAATTGCGGCAACCACTCCCGGCACAAAACCAAAGGCGGCAAACCCAAGCATTGGTACGAGAACAAGCAGGATCTCTTCAACTGCATAAGCCACTGAGGATACCGCATCGCTGGCTAATATTGGCAAACCCCATCTTACGGATAATCGTTCATGTTTAATTTCATCGGTTCGCAGTGATTTCCCCAGCAGCACCTTTTTAACTTTTGACAAATTAATCTCCCCATTCCTTACTTAATTTAAAAACACTTATTTAAAGACGCACCTTGTCTTCATATAGCATATATATCCAATCATTAAAAAAATCAACAATTTTATCATTTGAGACTTCCCAAAATTCAAGACAAATGAACGATCCTTAACTATTCTTGATTACTACACTTCAAACCTTCTAGCCTTTAAATTTTTAGTATTGATAGATAATACTGATTAATTTAAAAAAGGCCTGCAAAACTAAAGTTCTGCAAACCTCTTGATCGGCTAATGCTTATCTGATTTAGTAATTCTTATCGGCGTAACCAACCCAGCCGCCTTCTTTGACCAGGGTTTTATCAAACTCGCCAACTTTGAAGTCGATGGTCTCCGTTTTGCCCTCGGCATCGATAATGATCTGACCGCCATCCACATCAATTTCCATGGAGACATCTTTGCCGGCATAATCTGTAAAAAGCGCATCGATGGTTTCTTTGGCCAGCTCAATGGCAAACATGCCGCAGTTGTACATATTCTGTCTGAAGATCCGGGCAAAACTTTCAGCAATCACGACATTGATGCCGTTGAC
>JAKLQL010000622.1 GCA_022013395.1 Acetobacterium sp. | reverse complement strand
GCATTTCATATTTTTTTACGAATAATTTTACCTAATTACCCACAGCTATTGCAATCACCACTACAATCACTGTCATCACAATCCTTGTCTTCGTCAACATCAGCATAACCAAACAAAACGGTATTATTCTGTTTTTCGCGGTCAGCGTAAATTTCCAAATCGCTCCAGGGCAGTCCCGCCCATTTGGCCAGGGCAAAATCGGTTGGGTACTTTTCCATCAGTTCAATTTTACCGTCCACAATCGTCAGTGGCAGGCAATCAATGCCTTTGGTGGCAATGGCTTCTTTGACCACATAACTCGCCATAAATGCCGGGCCATCGTCCATGACATTATAACGTGAAACCGAGACACCCCGATCCCGTAAATCGGTTACCATTCGTTCAAGCCGAATTAAATCGGCTTCAATCATTGGGTCGCAAACACCGCTGGCACAGCCGGCTGGTTCATATATTTCAACTTTTTTCATAATTGCCTCCTGATATTTCGGTTTTAGTCATTTGTAGTCAGTGTAGCACAAGACCATATTTTTGTGAATGGTAAATTTATTTTGTAAGATTTATTTAAGTTCAAACGAAAACAGCTCTTTTTGTAAATAAATATTTTTTACAATAGCTTAGTTTTGTGTTTATATACATCTTTTGCTAAAATACAATTCATTCAACTTCCTTCCATTCTGTTGGGTCGTTCAGTTGTTCTTTAAACTCAGACCAAGAAGAATTATTCTAACTGGTCATACTAAAACTTTCTCGCTCATCGCTATATTGATTTCGTTTTACGATATATTCTATACCATTTTCCATTTTCATGATTAAAAACCAGATTCGTCGCCCAGAGATTAGTGGCTGATATATCGCTAGCTTGATTTGCGTAAATGATTGATTCATTCCAGTTTTTTTCGAAAAAATATGCTTGAATTCTCAAATCGGCAGATATTTTTAAAAGGACGTTTTATCCAATAACAACTGTGGCATTAATACCTATTCTCCGCCATTAACTTTCAAAATCTTAGCACGAAAGATATCTGTTCGAAAAATTGGAATTACTGATCCCTAAATAGGCTCTCTTTTGTTCAGCAGTCATCTCTGCATGGCCGGAACGACAAAGGCCGCTAAAATTGCCAGAATGACTAGGACGACAATGATTTCAGTTAGGGTAAAGCCTTTTTTATTCGTCATGGCAAAACCTTTTCAATTTAATAAAATGCTCAGTTACGCTCAAATAAAATATTTGACTCTCAACTATAAATTATCATCTAATATTTCACTTAGTTCCTAAAGTAACAACAAGATAATTTTCTGTTCCGGCGATAAGGGATGTATCAATCGATACGGTTTTTAAATTATTCATAACGATTCCACCTTTAAGTGTCGACATCGAATCCTTCGGCATGATTTCATAATTCATTGTATTGCCATTATTTTTTACCGTTACTTGCGTAATCTGGTCTGTTTTATATTCAACGCCATTGATTATTTCAACAGCGTCTCCATTTTCATTAAAGCCAAGTCCATAAACCGTTCCCAGGCTCGGTTTACTGTTTTCAATGCTCACAGCCGTCGCCGTTGCCAGTGCATTTTGTAAATCTGTTTCAATATTGGTAATACTTTTTTGTTTGTAGGAAATATCCCCGCCCCGCATATAAATTTTTTGAGACATCAGAAAAACAGAAGTTACGGATGCCATTAAAATGCCGGATATGAGCAAAGCAACTAGCAATTCTATAAGAGTAAAGCCTTTTTTGGATCGAATTTTGATGATTTTTCTCATAGCCATACACTGCCTTTTTTTGCAAACGAACTTAGGTCAATATATGATGTATCATTGTTATAATACATCCTGACATAAATTTGGTAGCCGACAGCTTTTTCATCATTTACAACATCTCCCTTGATATCAACTGGTTCAAAATAATATTGTTTTCTTGGATCAGTTGTTTGCGTTGGAACAAAAAAACTGCCATTGACTTTTGTTACCCCGTTTACTGTCGGGTCTTGTAAGCCCGTTCTGGTCGATAATTGAGTCATAATGGCATCAATTACTTCCTGAGCCTGTGCAGCTTCGTTATTCTTTGAATCACTGAAAACCACCATTTTTTGTCCATATAAAAGCGCTCCTAGAATTGTGATCAGAATAATGGCAACAATCGCAGTCGCCGCTACTGTTTCAATGATGGTGACACCTGCGTGATTTTTCAATATCTTTATCATGCTGCACCTCTTAATAATATGTTTCTGTACCAGGCGAACTGGTAACAGTCGTACTGGACCCGCCTACACACGAGCAAACAAGAGGGTCTGGCCAGGCCGGCGGCGCATATGGAAGTCCACCGCTTCCAGAAAGATCTTCAATTTTATTGCCAGTTACATTTGAGTAATTTCCCACTTTACCAGAAATATTTGTCTTAATATTAAACGTTTTAGTGGTTCCTCCATTCTTTCCGCCAAAAGCGAAATCTCCATTGGCAGGTATTTCAATGGTATTGGAATTTAAATAGATGGCATCTGCTCTCACATTTAGTTTTAGTGTATGTTGGTTATCCTGCACAAATTTTATTTTTTTATCATTCCCACCACCATTATTCGCATCATAATTTCCAAAAATAACTTTGTCTGCACCATTAACATTAACTACTGAGTTGGTTTGTTCATAACCTCCGTTAAATCTGATATTTAATGTTGCGTTTTTGGGATTAAAATTCATCTCATTTTGCAATCGATAAATTGATGTTTTACCTATACAATCAAAATATTCACAAGTCAACGTAAGTGGTGCTTTCGGTTGAACCAGATTAAAGTTTCCATTGATTTTTATGATACTTGAATCCAGTTCTAATGAAGAGTTCCAGTTCAAATCTATTCCATCACACTCAAATGAACAGAGATTTGAAATTTTAATATGAACATCATTACTGTTAACCGCCTTTATTGCGCCTATTTTAATGTGATTCTTCATGTTTGCCGCGCCCTCAATCGTTAAGTAGCTCATATAATCTAAATCAATATTTCCCGTCGTCAAATAATTGATATTTTTAAATGTTACCTTTGCACTTGAACTTTTTGTAGTTAATTCTCCATCCAGCCAAAAATTTGTCGCATCCCATATCACATTCGTTTTATCACCTATGACAATGTTTCCATTTTTATTGTTAGTAGTATCCTCAATAACAATATTTTTCGCACTGATCATGCTGGTTAAACTACTGTCATTTGCAGCAATACTAACATTTCCCGCCCAGAAATTTTCTTTG
>JAKLQL010000066.1 GCA_022013395.1 Acetobacterium sp. | reverse complement strand
TGATTGGGCGATAAAAAAAATCAAAGCACATATTAAAAATTGTAAGGCTATCAAAAATTAAGCAGAGCGGTTTTGATGGCTTGTACCTATCGATGTGGCTGGACGTTGATCAACCGGTGTCACACCCGAGGAGAAACGATGATAAGAGAATTTAAAACAGATGACTTAGATGTGATTATGGAAATATGGCTTAAAACTAATGTGGAAGCCCACGATTTTATTGCGGACAGCTACTGGCTGAAAAACTATGATTCCGTGAAAAGCATGCTACCTGACGCGGAAATCTTCGTTTATGAAGACAGTGGCACAATTCAGGGATTTGTAGGTTTAATGGAAAATTACATCGCCGGAATTTTTGTCAGCCAGGACTGTCAGTCGCATGGTATCGGAAAAGCCTTGCTTGACCATATTAAGAACCAATATGCCGAATTATTCCTACACGTTTATGAAAAAAATGCCCGTGCGGTTCGGTTTTATCAAAGAGAATCGTTTGTTGTGTCCAAGGAACAGGTGGATGAAAGCACCAGGGAAGCAGAGCTCGTCATGAATTGGAAAAAACAGGCATAGTTTTTTACGAGAATAGCCAGGGCACCTTTCCTTTAGGCGAAGAATAAGCAGCGTATGAGCCATGAGGAAAAGAAGTAAAAAATCTTCTTGCGCCGTTTGGTGTTAATATATTTTTACAGCGTAATTCAACAAATGCGTTTGCCTATACACAAGTCTGCCAAAGCATTCAACGCTTCTACCTTGGCCAGACAGAGGGATTCATTATTGATATTTTTTGATCATTCGGCGCGGTTGTTTTTTCTTTTTTCCATCATCGATAAGTTCAATTTCTAAATAATCAAACCAGATGGATTCGATAAACTGGTCTTCATGAAAAGATGTTTTGGAAATTTGATTAAGTTCTTTTGTGTTTTTTTCAAACCACATTGGTTTTTCCAAATCAAAGTCATGGATTTGTTATCAATTTCGACAACTTTTTCTTCCGCAAATTTATTGTTTTTCATGATTTTTCCCCAAAGTCGAAACATGTTTTTTAACTCTCGATCATCAATGTGTTCTCACATCCGG
>JAKLQL010000065.1 GCA_022013395.1 Acetobacterium sp. | reverse complement strand
CTTCCGATCTGAAGGTTCAGGATCTCAATCGGGAGATTAACCAAACCCGGACAACTCTGGAACATAAACTGATGCGTTCACCAACCATATCAGAAATTGCCTGCTATCTTGAAATATCAGAAGAAAGCATCATCAAAGCCATGGAAAGCAGCAATGCCTATTATCCGAAATCATTATCAATGGAATATGAGAGCAATCAAGATGGCCAGGAAGTCAGTTTGATGGATCTATTGGGAAACCTGGATAACAACATGGAAAATGTCGAAAACATTGATCTTTTAAAGCAAAAGATTCAAGCTCTTAATCCGGTCGAACGGATCATTGTGGAGCAGCGGTTTTTTAGAGGAAAAACACAAAAAGAAGTGGCGGAGTATATTAATAAATCGCAGATGACCGTGTCTCGCATTGAAAAGAAAGTTATGAAAAAGATAAAAGAGGATCTATAAATGAATCTTTTTGTGGATTATTTTTTAGAAATATTATAAAATAGCGTTATACCAAAAAAACAAATTAAATCATTGGCAAAAATAAGCGAGGGGGAAACAGCATGAAAACGTATCCAACTAAAAACATCCGTAACATTCTTATACTAGGTCACGGAGGAAGCGGGAAAACAACCTTGACTGAAGCATTGGCATTTAATGCAGGTGCCGTTGATCGTATGGGAAGAATTGACGAGGGAAATACCCTATCGGACTTTGATCCAGAAGAAAAAAGACGAAAGTTTTCAATTTCTTCATCTATTATTCCTTTAGAATTTGGTGGACATAAGATCAATCTTATTGATGTGCCAGGTTATTTTGATTTTATTGGTGACGCCTATGCGGCGCTTCGCGTAGCAGACGCAGTTGTTATCGTTCTTGATGCATTGGCTGGGGTTCAGGTTGGAACAGAAAAAGCCATTGAACTTTTGGAAAAGGCAAACATTCCGGCAATCATCGTTGTTAACAAAATGGACCGAGAGAATGCCACCTTTGCAAAGGTCATGGACGAGTTAAAAGAAACATTCGGAAATAAAGTGGTGCCTTTTGAATTACCAATGGGTGAAGGCGAAGCGATGAATGGTGTTGTTAACATCGTTGATATGACTGGTAGCCAGCGAAAAGATAACCGCTGTTTTGATGTGCCCATCACCGATGAAATGAAAGCAGAACTGGAACCCTATCGGGATATGATTATGGAGTCGGTGGCTCAAACCAGTGAAAGCCTGATGGAAAAATATTTTGAAGGTGAAGAACTAACCCAGAATGAAATTCATACCGGCATTCGTCAGGGGATTGATAATGGTGAATTAATACCGGTATTATGCACTTCAGCAATATTAAACATTGGGGTAGAAACCCTTGAAAATATGATCATTGAATATTTGCCATCACCTGGCAGGGGAAAATTTGAAGTCGGGAAAGACCCCCGGGATAAAAAAGAAATCGAACGTAAATGCAGCAATAAAGAACCTTTCTCCGCGCTGGTATTTAAAACCATTGCCGACCCCTATGTTGGTAAACTTTCGATTTTTAAAGTCATGTCAGGGATATTGGATCATTCGGTAGAAGTGTATAATGCGACTCAAGAAGTAAAAGAAAAAGCGAATCATATTTATGTTTTAAGAGGAAATAAACAGATTGAGGTTGAAAAATTGGAAGCTGGTGATATCGGAGCGTTTTCCAAGTTAAACGACACCGTCACCGGGGATACCTTAACCAGCATCAAATCACCGATCGTTTATGATAAAATTGAATTGCCAAAACCAATTATATCCATGGCCATTGAGCCGAAAACCAAGGCTGATATTGATAAACTGGCCACTGGACTGCACCGCTTGGTGGAAGAAGATCCAACCATGACAGTCAGTCGTAATAAGGAAACCAAGCAAACCTTAGTATCCGGTTTGGGAGAAATGCATCTGGAAATTATTTCTCAGAAACTGAAACAGAAATTTGGTGTTGATGTTAATCTCGTTGACATGAAGGTTCCATATCGGGAAACGATCAAGAAAAAAGCCACTGCCGAAGGAAAACACAAAAAGCAATCCGGTGGGAGCGGCCAATTTGGTCATGTTTGGATTGATTTCGAACCGGGAATTGATCAGAACGCACCTTTCCAGTTTGTGGACAAGGTTGTTGGTGGGGCAGTACCTCGAAACTTTATCCCGGCCGTTGAAAAGGGTCTTGAATTATGTATGCTAGAAGGCGTTCTGGCCGGATTTCCGGTAACCGGCGTTAAGGCAACGCTTTATGATGGTTCCTATCATGCCGTCGATTCAGATGAAATGTCCTTTAAAATGGCGGCTACTGCTGCGTATCGAAAGGGAATGAAGGAAGCCGCACCAGTTATCCTGGAGCCCATCTATCATATTGATATCACCGTACCGGAAGAGTACATGGGCGATATCATGGGCGATTTGAATAAAAAGCGTGGCCGGATCATGGGAATGGACTCAGCATCGGGTGGAAAACAGCGAATCTTGGCTGAGGCACCACTGGCGGAAATGTTTAAATATGCCACTGAGTTGCGCTCGATGACCCAGGCTCGAGGTGAATTCTCAATGGAATTTGTCCGATATGAAGAAGCGCCAATGATAATTGCGGAAAAAGTGATAGCTGCTGCCCAGAAAGAAAAAGAATAAATAAGCAAAACTTGAATTTTAAGCGGGAAGAAATTCCCGCTTTTCTTTTGTCCAAATCTATAAGAAAGGCAGTCGCCAATCACAAGCTTGCTTGTAGTTGGCGACTGCCCACGAACCATAATAAAGCAAAGCGGAATCATGGTTGTTTAAAAACCGAAGAGTATGTTATAATAGTTCGATTAGGATACGAAGGAGCTAGCAATGGAATTATTAGAAGAAAAGATTAGACAAGAGGGTCGTGTCAAAGGCCAGGGAATCCTGAAGGTGGATTCATTTTTAAATCATCAATTAGATGTGGAATTATTTGAAGAAATGGGAAAGGCTTTTGCCAAACGCTTTGCCGGAGAGGGAGTCAATAAAATCCTGACGATTGAGACATCGGGAATTGCGATTGCAACCAGTACGTCCAGATATTTTGACTATTGTCCGGTGGTTTTTGGAAAAAAATATGTATCATTAAATTTAGATGAGGAAATTTATTCCAGTGATGTCTATTCCTATACCAAACAGCAGGCCTATAAAATTATGGTTTCAAAAAAATATTTAAACCCTTCAGATCGTATTTTAATTATCGACGATTTTCTAGCCAATGGAAAGGCTGTGGAAGCGTTAATTGATTTGATTAACCAGGCGGGTGCCACCTTGGTTGGTGTAGGCATTGCCATCGAAAAAGGATTTCAGGATGGCGGGGCATTAATTCGTCAGCAAGGAATTGCTCTGGAGTCATTAGCAATTATTGATGACATGAGTGTGGAAAAAGGAATCGTATTTCGTGATCAATCTGGAAAGAAGTAAGAATATGGACAATAATGGACCCATTGGGGTCATTGATTCAGGTATCGGTGGTTTTACAGTGCTGAAAGCACTACAAGACCGACTGCCCAATGAAAATTACCTCTATTTTGGTGATTCAATGCGGATGCCCTATGGTGAGCGGGAAAATGATGAACTGATCATGCTTGCCAATACAATCATCAGTGATTTGGAAAATAGAGGGGTAAAAGCGATTGTGCTAGCCTGTAATACCCTATCCTCTCTGATTGTCGAACTGACAGCACAAGTTCCATTATTCAGTGTGATTGAAGCCGGCGTACAGGAAACTCTGAACTGGCGAGATCGGGGTCTGGTTGGACTGATCGCGACCACGGCAACGGTGAAAAACCGGGGCTATGAAAAAGAACTGGAACTATGGACAAAAGATGTTGAATACATTGCCCAGGGGACTCACACCTTGGCAAAAGTGATTAATGATGGTCAGAGCGATTTAAAGATCTTAAAACACAATATCGAGGAAGCAGTTGAACCGATTCTTTTAAAAGGAATTAAAAGAGGAATCGTCATTGAGGAACTCTTGCTTGGCTGTACTCATTTCCCAATTGTATCGGTAACCATCCGTCAAATGTATCCGGAATTAGAATTGATTAATCCGGCGAATGGACTGGTTAATCAACTGAACAAATATTGCACAGAGTTTGATTTTTTCAACACGCAGGAACCGGCAGGGACGACACATATTCTGACGACTGCCGACTATGATATTTTTGAGCGGATGGTTAGGGAGTTGGAACTCAATTGTGATTCGCTTGAAATGACGGAACTAAAATTATCGTAAGAATAAGGAGTAAAATATGACAACAGAAACACCCGAAAAAAAAATAGTATATAGCGGAATTCAGCCATCCGGTACCTTTACCATCGGAAATTATTTTGGAGCCATGAAAAACTGGGTTCATCTTCAGGAGGACTATCGCAGCCTTTTTTGCGTGGTTGATCTTCATGCCATTACCATGCCACAAAACCCGGCTGATTTGCGGAGACGGACTTATGAATCCATTGCCCTGCTTTTAGCCCTGGGGATCGACCCGAATAAGTCAATTTTATACGTTCAATCGATGGTGCCGGAACATTCGGAACTGGCCTGGATTTTAAATTGTTCCACCTATATGGGGGAACTCAGCCGCATGACCCAGTTTAAAGATAAATCCCAGAAACAAGGTGAGAATATCCGGGTTGGACTGTTTGATTATCCGGTGTTAATGGCGGCTGATATTCTTTTATATCAAACCGATTTAGTACCGGTTGGCAATGACCAGCGGCAACATGTTGAGCTGGCAAGGG
>JAKLQL010000621.1 GCA_022013395.1 Acetobacterium sp. | reverse complement strand
CATTTAGCATACCGCTGTTTGATCACTAGCGCTTTAACAAAGATGCTTTAGTTTTCAATTTCATTAATCAGATTGACCATTTCAATCGCTGTCAGGGCACAGTCATAGCCTTTATTGCCGGCTTTGGTGCCGGCTCGTTCAATCGCCTGTTCAATATTTTCGGTGGTCAGCACCCCGAAAATCACTGGGATTTCTGACTGCAGTGAAACATGAGCCACGCCTTTAGATACCTCGCTGCAGACATAATCATAATGAGTGGTAGAACCGCGGATCACCGCCCCCAGGCAAATAACGGCATCATATTTTCCCAACTTGGCCATTTTGGCGGCAATCAACGGAATCTCAAAGGCCCCCGGTACCCAGGCCACATCAATGTCCTCTTCTTTGACATCGTGACGCTTCAAGCCATCAATCGCTCCGCCCAGCAGCTTAGATCCAATAAACTCATTAAACCGTGCCACCACAATCCCCACTTTAATTCCCTTTGATACTAACTTACCTTCATATACATTCATTGTCTTCTCCTTAAATTTTATTTTTATATAATGCCTCTTAATTATAATTTAAAATATGGCCCATTTTTTCCTGTTTGGTTTTTAGATAAAACAAGTCATGGCTGGATGCCTCCATTTGGATGGGAACCCGCTCCACCATTTCCAGACCGAATTCTGAAAGCCCATCCATTTTTTTGGGATTATTGGTTAACAGCCGCAGCTGTTTGATCCCCAGGTCACTTAAAATCTGGGCACCAATGTAGTATTCCCGCATGTCTTCGGGGAAGCCCAGTTCAATATTAGCCTGGACCGTATCCATCCCCATATCCTGAAGCGCATAAGCTTTGAGCTTATTGATCAGACCAATACCCCGGCCTTCCTGACGCATGTAGAGCAGCACGCCCCGGCCTTCTTTTTCGATGGCCGTCATCGCCGCCCCAAACTGATCGCCGCAGTCACAGCGGATCGAACCAAAGGCGTCGCCGGTTAAACATTCAGAATGAACCCGACACAGCACCGGACGATCACCGCTCACATCACCCTTAACCAGGGCCACATGGTGTTCGCCGTTAAGCTTGTTG
>JAKLQL010000064.1 GCA_022013395.1 Acetobacterium sp. | reverse complement strand
GAATACGGGCTTTTTTTAGATTGTCCGGCCGAAAAACAGCGAAACGGATTGTATTTGAAATAAATTTTTGCTGTAAAGGGCTAGCAATGCACAGTGATAAAGTGTATAATAGCCTCAGATTATATTAGGAAAAGAGGACAAAAAGGAATGAAAAAAAGAAGTATATTTGGTTTAATGCTTGTTGTTGTTCTGGTCGCCGGTTTGTTTGCAGGGTGTAGCAGTACCGCAAAAAAAGATACCAATGCCAACAATGACGATAAAACCTTTGTTGTGGGTCTGGACGACTCCTTCCCACCAATGGGTTTCAGAGATGATAAAAACGAAATCGTTGGTTTCGACGTCGATCTGGCTAAAGAAGTCGGTAAACGGATGGGCATGGAAGTTGTGCTTCAACCGATTAACTGGGATACCAAGGAACTGGAACTGGATTCCGGCAACATCGACGTTATCTGGAATGGTTTAACCATCACCGACGAACGAAAAACAGCCATGGATTTCTCAAAACCTTACCTGCAAAATGATCAGGTCATCGTGGTTAAAAAAGACTCCCCGATTAAAACAAAAGCTGATCTGGCCGGAAAAAATATTGGCGTCCAAAAAGGATCGTCAGCTTATGATGCCTTTACCGCTGATCCAATCAGCCAGCAAACTGCATCATTGAATGAATACCCGGAGAATGTTTCAGCTCTCAGTGATCTGGGAATTGGCCGAATCGATGCCGTTGTTGTTGACTCCATTGTTGCCCGTTACTACATTACTTCAGAAAATGCTGATTTTGTCATTCTCTCTGAAAGTTTATCACCAGAATTGTATGGCGTTGGGATCAAAAAAGGCAACACCGAACTGCAAACAAAAATTCAGGATGCCCTGGATGCGATGATTGCTGATGGAACAGCGGCTACCATTTCAACCAAATGGTTTGGCGAAGACATCATTTACAAACCATAACTAAAAAAACAACCAGCTCTTAGAAATCGGATAGTTTCTATCCGATTTTTTTATGACTGTTATCCAATTTAAATTATTTCATTCCTCAGGAGAATAGTATGTCAGATTATTTCACTTATTTATCCAATATTACCTTACCGATGTTAAATGGGATGGTCATCACCCTCAGTGTTTTCGCCGTGACGATTGTTTTATCCATTCCATTGGGTTTTGCTT
>JAKLQL010000620.1 GCA_022013395.1 Acetobacterium sp. | reverse complement strand
CATTTAGGAACTGGATTTAATGGTAAGACCATTGCCGGGGTAGGTTTTGATCGAGAGGTCCTCATCAAAGCGGGAATCGAAAGGGCCGACTCGCTGGCGGCGGTGACCTCCAATGATGAGGCCAATGCTCTAACCGCCAGGATCGCCAGTCAGATTTTCGGTGTCCCGCGAGTTGTTTCAGCCCTTCACGATCCCCGAAAAGCCGAAATATACCGGCGCTTAGGTCTTCAGGTTTTTGATCCAATGTCCTGGGGTGTCAACCGGGTGGCCGACCTGTTAAGTTTTTCGCCGGTGAATGTAGCCATGAGTATCGGAAACGGTGATGTTGATATTATGGAAATTGAGATCCCGGTCTTATTGGTTGGCCGACGAGTCGGGGAACTGATGATTCCCGGAGAAGTTAGCGTGGTATCCATCAGCCGTGGGAATAGATCCATCATCCCGGTTATCAATACCGTGTTTGAAAACCGCGATCTGGTTCACATTGCTGTTGCCACAACATCCGGCGAGCGACTTAAATCCCTACTGGGATTAAGCTAAAGGAAGGGATTTAAGACGATGAAAGTAATAATTGTAGGCGGAGGCAAGGTAGGCTCTTATCTGGCTGCCCTGTTATTAAATGGTGGGCATCAGGTAAAAATCGTTGAAATCAGACCCCATCAGATTGAGCGGCTGACCTGTGATTTGCCGGTTGATGTGGTGGTGCTAGGCAGTGGGACGGATCCCAATGTATTGGAAGCGGTAGGAATCCGCGGGATCGATGTTTTTATCGTCGTAACGGGTGCTGATGAAACCAATTTGGTGGCAGCGACCATTGCCAAACTGGAATACAATGTCCCACGGATTGTCGCCCGGATTAAAAATCCCAAAAACGCCTGGCTATTCACACCAGAAATGGGTGTGGATGTGGCCTTGAACCAGGCTGAATTAATGGCTACGCTGGTAGCCGAAGAAATGTCATTGGGAGATATGGTAACCTTGCTGAAGTTGAATCAGGGCCAGTTTTCGCTGGTTGAAGAAAAGGTTCATCCATTATCCAGTGCAGTGGGAAAATCGGTTGGGGAGCTGGGCCTGCCAACTGAGTGTGTGTTAGTGGCAATTATCAGAAATGGCCAGCTGATTATACCCCATGGGAATACAAAAATACTGCAGTCAGACGAGGTGTTGGCAATTATTCATGCCGCTGATCTCCAGGAGCTGTCAAAAATATTGGGTGCTGCCGAGTAAACAACAAGTTTTGCATGGGATCCGTATTTCGGGAGTTAATCAGGACAGTTGTTCAGTGTTGCTCATTTTGTTTGCTGTAATAAATTGATACGATAATCATGTTTTATTCCGTAAAGAAGGGGTAAAAATAAATGACAACTATATGATTTAATCTTAAAGTTTTAAGGCGGGGGAAGCATGAAAAAGCATGAAATTTCAATCGTAGACGATGAACCTATCAATTTGATGATTTTAAAAAAATTATTGAGTCCCTCTTTTCTTATTCGAGCCTATAAATCTGGGGAGGAACTGATTCAGGCCGTTGAAAAAGGTGTAAAACCGGATCTGATTCTCATGGATATTATGATGCCGGGAATGGATGGTTATGAAACACTGTCAGAGTTACAGAAAAATCCAGACAATCTGGGAATTCCGGTCATCTATATTTCAGCACTGGATAGCCTGATTGATGAAGAAAAGGGATTTCATTTGGGGGCGGTGGATTATATCATTAAACCTTTTCGGCCAGGGATTGTGTTGGCCAGAGTCAATGCCCATGTAGAACTGAAACAAGCCCGGGATCGACTTAAAAATCAGAATGCCTGGCTGGAAGCTGAAGTCAAACGACGGATGATAGAGAACCAGCTGATCCAGGACACAACCTTGAATGTTTTTGCAGAATTAGTTGAAACCAGGGATAATGATACCGCTAATCATGTTTTGCGGACTCAGAACTATGTCAGAATTATCGCTGAGCGATTACAAAAAAACGAGAAATATAAAAGTCGGTTGGGTGATGATACCATCGAGCGGATTGTTAAAGCAGCGCCCCTTCATGATATTGGCAAGATCGGGCTTGTTTCAGT
>JAKLQL010000619.1 GCA_022013395.1 Acetobacterium sp. | reverse complement strand
TTTTGGATCGCCGCCATGTTCGCCGCAAACCCCGATTTTAAGATCTGGTTTCGTTTTACGACCAAGGGTTACACCCATTTCTACCAGTTTACCGACGCCTTCAACGTCAATACTCTGGAATGGATCGTTTGGCAGAATGCCTTTGTCTTTGTAATCGGTAATAAATTTACCGGCGTCATCGCGAGAGAAACCATAGGTCATCTGAGTCAGGTCATTGGTTCCAAAGGAGAAGAATTCCGCTGTTTCGGCAATCTTGTCAGCAATTAAAGTCGCCCGTGGAATTTCCATCATGGTTCCCACCAGATATTCAATATCTGATTTTTTCTCAGCCTTAACCAGCTCAGCGGTATCTCTGACAACTTTATCAAGGTAAGTTAATTCTTCGTTAATCCCAATCAAAGGAATCATGATTTCTGGAATCACGTTAAAGCCATATTGCGCTTTAACTTCAATAGCTGCTTCCATGATCGCCCGAGTTTGCATTTCGGCAATTTCTGGGAAGGTGATCGCCAGACGACAGCCACGGTGACCCAGCATTGGGTTAAATTCTTCCAGTCCTTGAATAACGGTGATCATATCTTCGGTGGCGATCCCCATATCTTTGGCTAAGGTTTCAATATCCTTGGTTTCTTTTGGCAGGAATTCGTGAAGGGGTGGATCCAGTAAACGAACAGTAACCGGACGTTCTTCCATGGCCTTATAAATGCCGATAAAATCTTCTTTTTGCATTGGCAGAATTTCAGCTAATGCTTTTTTTCGTTGCTCGGTGGTTTCAGAAAGAATCATGCGACGAACACTTGGCAGACGTTGTTCATCAAAGAACATGTGCTCGGTTCGACAAAGACCGATTCCTTCAGCACCAAAACGGACGGCAACTGAAGCATCTTTGGGCGTGTCAGCATTGGTTCGAACTTTCAGGGTTCGGTATTCATCAGCCCAGGCCATGATCTCACCAAAATGACCAGATAATTCTGGAGTTACGGTTTTAATACTACCCTTGTAAACACTTCCGGTGCTACCGTTTAAGGAGATATAGTCGCCTTCAGTAAAGACCTGACCACCAACTGTAAATTGTTTGGCTGCTTCATCCACTTTAATGGATTCACATCCGGCTACACAGCATTTACCCATGCCTCTGGCAACAACAGCCGCATGAGAAGTCATCCCACCGCGGGCGGTCAAAATACCATTGGCAGTGTACATACCTTCAATATCTTCTGGAGATGTTTCTTTTCGTACCAGTAGCGTTTCTTCACCATTTGCCACTGCTGCACAAACAGCTTCGGCAGTAAAGTAAATTTTTCCGGTGGCAGCTCCTGGCGAAGCAGGAAGTCCGGTGGCCAGCAGTTCCGCTGCTTTTAATGCCGCAGCTTCAAAGGTTGGGTGAAGCAGTTGATCCAGAGATAGAGGATCTAACCGCAGAATCGCTTCTTCCTTAGTAATTAAACCTTCCTGTTCCATTTCGACAGCAGCGCAAAGTGCCGCAGCGGCAGTTCTTTTTCCAGTTCGGGTTTGGAGCATGTAAAGTTTACTTTTTTCAATGGTAAACTCAATATCCTGCATATCTTTATAGTGATTTTCAAGTAAATCGGCAGTTTCGTGGAATTGTTTATAAACTTCAGGCATGATGTCTTTAAGATCATCAATATCTCTTGGAGTCCGGATTCCGGCAACAACATCTTCCCCCTGGGCATTGATTAAAAATTCACCAAATAGTTTTTTCTGGCCGGTGGCGGGATTTCGGGTAAATGCAACCCCGGTTCCACAGTCATCGCCCATGTTTCCATAAACCATGGACTGAACGTTGACAGCCGTGCCAATGTCATGAGGGATATCATTCATATTTCGGTAGCTGATGGCACGGTTATTATTCCATGATCGGAATACCGCTTCGATCGCCATTAATAATTGCTCTTTAGGATCCATTGGAAAATCTTTTCCGGTTTCATCTTTAACAATTTTCTTGTATGCGACAACAACTGCTTTTAAATCATCAGCTGTCAATTCGGTATCGTCTTTATAACCATTTTTTTCTTTAGCAGTTTCTAAAACATGATCAAATTTAGCTTTGCCTATTTCTTGCACGACATCACCGAACATTTGAATAAAACGGCGATAGCTGTCAAATGCAAAACGTTCGTTATTTGTTGATTTTGCAATCCCCGCAACGGTTTCATCGTTGAGGCCCAGATTCAGGATGGTATCCATCATCCCTGGCATTGAAAATTTTGCTCCAGAACGAACAGACACCAATAAGGGATTGTCTACATTCCCAAACTGTTTTTCACATTCTTTTTCTAAAATTAGTAAATTATCATTAATCTGACCGATGATTTCATCCGAAAGTTTTTGATCTTGATTATAATATTCAGTACATGCCTCTGTTGTAACGGTAAAGCCGCCTGGAACTGGCAAACCGATGTTTGTCATCTCCGCTAGACCGGCACCCTTACCCCCTAGCAATTCCTTCATGTTTGCATTACCTTCTTTAAACAAATAAACCCATTTTTTTGACAATTTCCTCTACCTCCTCATTATATTTGCAAGTATAATCGCTGCAATTTCTTCAATTGCTTTTGAAGTGACGTCAATGACAGTACACCCTAATTTATCGAAAAGCTGTTGTGCTTTTTCTAACTCCAACATCACTCTTTCGTAACTTCCATAATTTGATGTTCCTGTGAGTCCCATGGCCCGGATTCTTTCCGAACGAATATTCACAAGATGGTGTGGATCCAAGATCAGTCCAAATATTTTTTTGTTTGATATTTCAAATAATTCCTTTGGCGGTTCTACCTCCGGCATTAAAGGAATATTGGCAACTTTATAATTATTATTGGCCAGATAAATGCTAATTGGTGTTTTTGATGTTCGGGAGACGCCGATCAAAATGATATCTGCCTGATCCAAATCAGAGGTGTTTTTCCCATCATCATATTTTACGGCAAACTCAATGGCTTCAATTTTTTTCATATAATGGGCATCCAGTTCCCGACTGGATGTCAGGTTTCTGGCCGGTTCTTCACCAGTGATATTTCTTAGTGTTTCTACCAGCGACCCCATTACATCATAAATGGGTACCCCTCTGGCTTTAGCCTCAGTTTCCATATGAGTTTTTAATTCGGCTGATGCAAAACTATAAACGACTAGACCATTTTCATGTTTTGCTAAATCCAGCAGGTAATCAATACTCAACTTATCATCCACAAAGGGATGAAAACGTACTTCCCGAATAGAGTTTTCAAAAACACTCGTCCCTGCTTTTACCAGGAGCTCACCGATTTCGGTAGGTGTATCGGAAACGACGAAAATTACAATACTTTTCAATTTTCTACCTCATTATTCTGCGCTTCTCCCCATGTTTACCACATAGCGGGTAATGTTTGTGCGTGATACCTTACCAATCAAAACTAATCGCTGGTTTCCCTTTTCATCAATTTCCTTGGTAACAATAGGCAGGGATTCTACCTCATAGTACATGGTTTTATAGGCGGCATCATAAACAGATTCGTTTTGTTCCAGATAAATAATGTTGGGCATTCGCGTCATGATCATTGGAATTGGTAGCGACTCTACCTCTTTTCTCCCAATCATGGCTTTGATAAAGTCCTTTCTTGACACGATCCCCGATAGGTATTTTCCATCGACGACATACAATGTTCCAGCATTTTTTGTGAACATAGTAATAATCCCATCATAGATGGATGTTGTTTCTTCAACCACGGTTGGCTCGGTTTGGATATCCATAATACTGATCGTTTTGATATAACTTCCTAAAATATTCAACAAAGAACGTCCAGTATAATAATAACCAACCTTTCGCTTGGCTTCTAATATACCCATCATGGTCAGTATTTTAAGATCCGGACGAATGGTAGCACGATTGATATTAAGCAACTCAGCAATTTCATTGCTCTTTACGGGTTGCTTCTCTTTTACTATTTCGATTATTTCTTTTTGCCTGCTTGATAACTCCATGTTCAACCCCTTAGAATCTGTTTGATTTATTAAGTATAACACATATCATTCTATTGTAAACAGTTAAATATTTTTTTTAAACTCTACTGATAACTTTTTATCATTTAAGTTGTATGTAACCATTTTCATATAGTTATTGAGTCGATTAAGCCTTCGTATATTTTATCACCGATCCGATTAACATTCTTCAATTCTTCCAATTGTTTGAATCCACCGTTTTTTTCGCGGTAATCAATGATCCCCTGAGCGATGACATCGCCAACGCCTGGTAAGCTTTTTAATTCTTCCAGACTGGCAGTATTGATATTAATTTGCTGACTGGTACTGCTGTTTGAAGTTTGAGTCCCCTCACCAACAGCAGGAACATGAATTTTCTCTTCATCTTGCAGTTTCCTGGCTAGGTTTAGACTGTTCACATCGGCATTTTCAGTTAAACCACCAACTTTTTCGATGGCTTCAACCAATCGCGCATCCGCATTCAAAGAAATCACCCCGGGCTTAACAACAGCACCAGTGATGTGGACCATAATTTCAGTGCTATCCGATTCATTGTTTTCGCTGCCAACTTCCTTTAACGTCGCCGCTTCGGAAACCTTCATTTCCACCCCATTGGCGGTTTTAAAATAATACCAACTCCAAAAAACGCCCAAAAAAACAAGCACGATGAGAATGTACAGGATTTTGTTTCGATCGAGCTTATCCATTCTACACTCCTAGGGGCTGTGCTTCCCATCGGCCTTTATTTAGCATCCAGTATTCGTGATAGCCACATTTTTCTAAATATATTTCTGCTTCTTCATATTCATAAACAATTCCGGTAACTGAATGACTATCGCCACCAATTGTAATCGGGATATTTCGTTTTTTCATTTCGGGTATCATCCAATCTGAAGGGTAACGTCCCACTCCGGGAGTCCGCATATTTGCTCCGGTATTAATTTCTATTTTAGTTTTTGTTGTTGCAATCACATCCAGACAGCGCTTTACCGTTTCCTGGTACCAGCTATCCTTTTCGTTGAAGAAGTAATTATTCTGATTATATTTTTTGATTAAATCAAGATGTCCTAATATGTCCGGTTCAAACATGGTCACCATCTTTGCAATTCCCTGGTAGTATTCTTTAATATACGCCTGGGTATCCCCTTGATAGTATTTTTCGATACCCTGCTCAAAATCATGCTGAGATTCATCAATATAGGACACATCGTCTCCCTTTGTGTTTCCCAGTGAATGAATGGACATAATGGTATAGTCTAGTCTTGGAATAATTTTTTTTGCCAGATCACTGATATCCTGGCGATCAATAAAAAAGTCAATTTCGATGCCACAGTAAAGTTCAATTATTGATGCATACTTTTCTTTAAGGTTTTTGACATCATTCAGATATTGGTCAATATATTCTTCTTTCATTGTCCAATCATTTGCAAATGGTAAAGGTAAATGGCTTGATAGACCT
>JAKLQL010000618.1 GCA_022013395.1 Acetobacterium sp. | reverse complement strand
GCACCCGGATGGGATTCATGGCTTCGATTCGGGTTTTATAATTATTCAAAAGTAGGCGCTCATTTTTTATCCGATTCATCAGTGCACGAATCATTCGCTCCTGGATCATATCCAGATGCAGCCGCATTTCTTCAATCCGTTCTCGGGGTCGAAACCGCATGAAATCTTTTTTCATCTGCATCAAAATTTCTCGATTTTTCTCGATTTTGTTTTCCATAACCTGGATTAATCGACCTTTTTGCATCACCAGCGCCCGGATAATGCTCAGAGTTTCTTCAGCCACCAGCTCGGCAGCCCCGGAAGGCGTTGGTGCCCGCAAATCAGCAACAAAATCAGCAATGGTAAAATCAATTTCATGTCCCACTGCCGAAACGATGGGTAATTCGGATTCATAAATGGCTTTGGCCAAGCGCTCATCATTAAAGGCCCATAAGTCTTCAATGGAACCGCCTCCCCGGCCGATGATAATCACATCTACTAATTGGTTGGCATTAAATGCCTGAACGCCTTTGATAAGATTCCCGGCTGCTTCATCACCCTGAACCAGACTGGGATAAATGACAATATCCATCAGAGGATTTCGTCGTTTGATAATCGAGATCATATCTTTGACCGCGGCTCCGGTAGGCGATGTGATCAGTCCCACCCGACTGATGATTTCCGGCAGCTCTTTTTTATGGTCCCGAGCAAAATAACCTTTGGCTTCCAGTTCGTCTTTTAATACCAAATAGGCCTGAAAAAGATCGCCCAGCCCTTGGGGTTCCATCGACCGGACCGTAATCTGATATTGTCCGCTTGGCAGGTATAACCCTAAACTTCCCCGTAGGGTCACCTTCTGACCTTCTTTGGGCAGAAACTTGAGTCCCATGGCGGCGTTTTTAAACATCACGCAATCGATTTTACTGCCAGAATCTTTCAGGGAAAAATATAAATGTCCGGAAGCTGCCCGTTTCACATTGGACAGTTCCCCCTGAATCGCCAGGTTTTTAAGCAGGCTATTGGATTCCAACAGAGTTTTAACATATTGGTTAACCTCAGAAACACTGAGAATCCTTGCATTTGTCATTGTTCTACCTCATTGCTTTGTAATAATCCATTCCCATCAGAGCGTTACCAGCCGCATTATCCCGGGAAAATTCACCTAGTGAAAAACAAAGATTTAATCCTGATGATTTTAATTCTTTTTCAACAATCTTCTTGATGATCAGATTGGACATTACCCCACCGGAAAAAAGTACTGATTGAAAGGGATACTGCTTTACCAATCCGACAATGGATTTTGACAGGGTTTTGGCAATCGACTTAAGGACCAGATAGGCTACCAATTCTTGACCGGCCCCATCGTGCAAAAGTTTTTGGGCCTGATTTTCCTGACCGGAGAAATGAAAGTCTACGCCATCCATAGTCGATGAGATAACAATTTTGTTGTCTATGGATTCAAATACGGCCTGGTTGGCCAACGCTTCCAGTGCTTTTCCAGCGGGAAAATCACAACCCATCAGTACCCCAATGCGATCGACCAACTGTCCGGCATTGAGATCCCGGGTCTGGGCGATGATTTCGCAGTCATAACCGATGTCTTTCTTTTTGACCAATAGAATTTCTGATGTCCCGCCGGAAAAATGAACCGCACCGAAGGTCTCTTCCAGTTGCGGCGACCCGCTGCCATAAATAGCCGCCCGGATGTGATTCTCCTGGTGACTCACCGCCAGTCGTTTGACCCCCAATACCCCAGCCAGAGAACGGGCCATCGATTCACCGGAACGAAAGACCGGCATGTAGGAATCGGCCAGTGGCCGGGGTCGTTCTGAATAGCAGATCACCTCAATTTCCCTTCCTCGAGCCAGATCTTGAAGCAACATCGGCAAATGATGCACATGCTGAAAAAGGGCATCCGATTGACGAAGTCCTCTTTCTCCTGACTTCACTTCCAATAGGATGCCCTTGTTATAAATCATGTTTTCATTTTCGTCCACTAAGGCAACCGAAGTTGTATAATTACTGGTATCAATTCCAAGACTAAGGGCACTCATTGAGTTCGTCCTTAACGATTTTATTCAAAATACCATTAACGTAATTTTTTCCATCCTCGTCTCCGAATTTTTTTGTAAGCTCAATTGCCTCGTTAATGACAACTTCAAATGGTACTTTTTCATCCATATATTTTAACTCACAAATGGCCAAACGCAGAATTGATTTCTCTACCTTGGGAATTCGATCAATTTTCCAGGTACTTTTAAGATAATCATCTAAGATGTCATCAATTTCAGAAAGATGCGCTTCGGTGGTATCGATCAAAGTCTTTCCATAGGTCAGATCCAGCTCATTATCCTCTAAAAAATATGCAATACTATCGGTAAAATCTCCTGGTTCCGGGTGAAAGTCTATTTGAAATACACCTTTTAACGCATATTCCCGTTCCTTTTTTCGACTCATGGGCACTCCTTTTTGTTGTTTATTGTATAAAAAGGGGCATACGCCCCTTATCATTTTGCAGAATATCGTAACGACAGATTGTCAATAACATTTTATCAACAGCATCTGAAGTTTACATGAAGATCGGATCTAAATGCCTGAACCTTCAATTCGGACGTTAACTGAAGCCACCTGGAAACCGGCCATGGACTCCACTGCAATTTTTACTTTTTTCTGAACCGCTTTTGAAACCTTGACAATTTCAACACCAGGTTCGGTGATGAGATAGACCCAAATCATCAGCCCTTCGGGATTTCTGGCTATCTTGACACCTTTTATAGTAGCTGTTAGATAGAGCTTATCCATGATTTCATCGGTGGTTCTCAATGAAATACGCTCCACACCGTTAACGCCGGTAGCCGCTAAGCTGACAATTGAAGCGATCATTTCGTCATTGATATCCGGTGACTGATTGTTTTTCATTTCTATTTTCATCTTGATTACCTGAGTTCTTTAGATTTCCTGATGACAGTCGCAACCATCTTCGCCGCAGCATGATGCAACTTCTTCATTTAATTTAAATGGGGCACCGCAGTCCGGACAGACGACAGCGTTATTTTCAAATGCTTCGAATTCCGTGATGT
>JAKLQL010000617.1 GCA_022013395.1 Acetobacterium sp. | reverse complement strand
TAATCAGAATAAGATATATAATATTTTGGATTACTAAAATAGCGTTCTAGAACGCAAACATTAAAATAAACCGTTTTTAAATAATCTCCATTCGCAATTGATTTAAATATATTATCCATAACTCAATATCTCCAAATTGAATATTTCTGACTGAATAAATAGCCTGTCCAAACATACCGTAAATATTGCAGTATATTATTTTTAAGTTATGCTTCACATCAGTATTGTATTCATTGTAAGATTAATGCGCGTTTCTGTCAACTTATGAATTTAATCATGAAACTAATGCTCTTTGCCCTCAACAAACCATCTCGGTTTTTCATAGTAAACATAAACATCTTTATTCTTAATTCGACAGAGATACCGGGTCCCCTGTCCGCCAATCTTCAAAGACGATCTAGGCCGGATATCAAATATAAAGTCAACGTCAAACTCCCGGCCATATCCCCATAAAATTTTCATTGGAATGATCTTTCCATCTTTTTCAAATTTTGCAATCACCGGTACAAACTTCTTCACGGCCATAAACATATCTCCTTCTAAAAATATGAAATAGGATAGATGACATGATCTTTTTTAGCATCCAAGCAGCCCATCGGATCATCAATCGTTATAGCACTGCGGAGGGACAAATTGCCAAATCGTTTCCTCAGTCCGTCAATGGTATCATCCAGTCTTGCCTGTCGCACCCGTAATTCTTCATTACCAAACAAATCCAGCTGTATGGGTGTTGAATCCGGTACCAGATCCGTAACCCTCACGCCCATGGAGCGGATGTTCGAACTGAAATCATAGCTTTTCACAAACAGATCAATGGCAGCTCTGGCAATTTCATTGGTGAGATCCGATGGTTTCTGGAGCTTCATTTGCCTGGTGAAGCTGTGCAGCTCTTTATTTCGAACGTGAATGGCCACTGTCTGGCAATAGCATCCGGTTTCTCTTAACCGCATGGCCACGCTTTCGGTGAGCATATAAATGAAGATATTTACGTCATTAGCGAACGTACTGATTATCCAAAAGGTCTTAAAAAAGTAGGATAAAAGTGAGACAAAAATAGGGGCAAAATAGCCAGAAATAGCCAGAATTTTTCGATTTTTCACAGTCGGTCATACTTTTAAGTGGAAAGATAAAACAAAAATAAAAAAAGAATCGCTAATTAAAGCCATTCTTTTAACAAAATATTATATCCTTACTGGAGCTAGCGGGGGGAATCGAACCGCCGACCTACTGATTACGAATCAGCAGTAAAATGGCATATTAAAGCCATTTATTTGCCTTTTGCTACATTTTTAAGACACATCTTATCTCTTTTTTTCAATTGCTAACACATAGGGGTCCTCATCCTTTATGTCAGACACTTGTTGCCAAAGGAAATATGCAAATTAATTTAAAATCACTATATCTTCATTGTCACTTTATTTGATGGAGGCGGTCCGTACCGGTTTAAGATGACAATTTGTATTAAATATTATCGACATTATTAATCTGAATTAATCATTCATCTATATGGCGTTCCTTGCGGGATCCGAACTCCCGACTTTCCGGTTCGTGAGTGGATTGGGAAGTCTCTGTCGTCAGTCGTATCCTCTTAATTCATTTGACTATAAAACGCATTAACCACTTATCTTGATGATCTGGCCTATTTTCATCACACAATCAAGAGTATCCTCAAACTTTACGCTTCTGGCAAACTCATTCTCCTTTTGATAATTTTCCCAAAGAGACTGTTGTGCCAAGTTTGTCTTAATCAGTTCATAAATTGATTCATATAAACGAATCTCCTCAAGAGAATTCCGTATTTTTGCCGTGTTTTCAATCGCCAATGCCAGCGTTTTTGCTTCTATTCGCGAGTGATAAAGATGATAAAGCATATATAAGTCATACAGGTCTCTTGCTCGAGTGTTTAAGATATTACGTTTCAAGATAGTCTCGTATTTTTCTGCCAAAATCGTTTCAACCGGGTAAGCCATAATTGAAGCTTCGCCGTCACCGAATAAATATGGATATGAATAGGCGACTTCCCTGGGGGTGATTGCGTCACCTGTTGTAATATCGACTTTAAGAACAGCGTGAATCTTTCCATAATCCGCAAATATTGTTGCACAATAATCCTCATACTGACTTTTTTCACGAATCGATTTAAGTCCCTGGAGGGAAAATACGATTTCATCATCGGATTCAAACCGTAAAATTTCTGTTAAAATCTTTGTCAGCAATTCCTCATTAACTGGTAAACCTCGAATAGTGGTGTCCATATCCATTGTTGTTCGTTGATTTACACCAATCATTGATGCGATCAGTAGACCACCTTTTAAAATAAATGCATCACGATATTTTGAATGCGCTAGTCGCTCAAGAATCCGCTCAAACAGAAACATCTGGAGTAAAGAACCAGCCCCAATTTCTTTTTCTTTCGCCATCTTTCGAATGGCCCCTTTTAATTGCTCCGGCGATTTCATAATAACACCTCCGTATATACCCTCAAAGCATTTTCCAGCCCCAATTTTTGCGCATAAATGCTCAACCTTAACAAGTTCTTTTCCTCACTTTCAAAATATAGCTTCAATGCATCATTAAATAACTGCATATCCATTTTTTTGCGATATTTTATCAAATC
>JAKLQL010000063.1 GCA_022013395.1 Acetobacterium sp. | reverse complement strand
CTTGATGATACCCGATATAATATATTAATGGCTCACGGGGAAGTCACCAATCAAAGCCTCTATCTTCCCATTGATCTGAGAATGATTGAAAAGAAGGGGTTTAATTTTATTGCTTTGGGACATATCCACAAACCTGGCATCACGCCAGGCGGAGCCGCCTATTGCGGGTCGCCAGTGCCGCTTAATTTTGGCGAAACCGGAGAACGCGGTTTTTTAATCTCCCAGGTGGAATCCGATTATGAAAATCAGGCCTATATCACATCCAGTGGTTTTAATCCCATTGAGTCAAGAAAATATGAAACCATTGAAATTCAGATTGCACCGGAAGATTCGTATCATGATATTATCGAAAAGGCGATCAATTGCGATACCGAAGGCAATCGCCGGGAAAATTACTATCGACTTCGTTTTCAGGGATACATCAATCCCGAAATTCAATTGGAGTGGATTAACAATGACCTGGAAGAATCGTTTTACTATGTCGAAACCGATGTTTCCCAATTAGAGCCGGATATTGATCTGGACTTGCTGATCAAAGAGAATCAAAAAAATCCTATTGGTCAACTTTTGGTAGCTCTAGGAAAGATCGAAGAACCGGAAGTACGAAAAAAAGCCATCATTTACAGCATTGAAGCAATGATCAGCGAGGGGGTTTTAAAATGAAAATAAAAACCTTGACGATTAAGGCATTTGGAAAATTTGAAAATAAAACCATCGATCTGGAACCCGGGCTCAATCTGATTTATGGTAGTAACGAGGCTGGAAAAACGACCATTCAGACCTTTATCCAGGGAATGTTTTTTGGCTTTTACAAGCCCTATCGAAAAAAGAAAACTTTTAGCGATGAATATGAAAAATACCTGCCCTGGAACCAGTTTGATTATAGTGGCTCTCTGGTTTATGAGGTGGATGGGCAGGAAATTCGTTTAGAACGGAATTTTTTAAGAGCAAAGGACAACCTGTTTATTTACGACAACAACACCGGAAAAATAATCAATGATCAATTCAAATACGACGGCGTTATCCGCCAGAATCTGCCATTGGGCAAACTGGGAATGACTTCGGTAATTTACAATAATACCGTTAACATGCGTCAGATTTACAGTGACACCGAGTCCGGTGCCCAGGATGAAATCCGGGATTCTTACATGGAGATGCAGAATTCCAGCGGCATCGAAATTAATTTCAAAGGAATTGTTCGCCGCCTGGAAGAAAAAAAGAATACCATTGGCCGGTCTGGACAAAGTAAGTCTCGGGTTGGCGCTGCCATCCGAGAGCGTGATGAACTTCGGACCGTGTTAAAAGAAGCCGAAGAAGCATATGCCAAAGTGGCTGAAAACCAGGAAAAGATTACCCTGTATCAAAAGAAAATGAAACATATCGAAGCAGAAAATGAGTATTTAACCCAGGAATCAGTGGTTAAGCGAAAAAAAGAGCTGCTGCAATCCTATGAAAAAATTAACAAACTGGAAAAAGAGAATAATCTGCTGGCGAAGAGAATCAAAGAAGATGAAATCTATGAGGGCTTTACTTATAAGACGCTGGAAGGTTTAAAAGCCATTCAAAATCAGGTTGAGCGATTCAGTGATCAAATGGATTACATTGAGAAGGAAATGGCCGACTCCTCTGAACACCTGAAAACCATCCGCCAAAAAGAAGAATCAAAACGCCGAACCATGGCTGGCAACAATCTGGAAAGCATTGCTGAAGATTATGAGCTTTTCAAAAGAGAACAAAGTGAAGTGGAAGAGGTTGGGAAGAAAACCAACATCATTATCAACGTTGTTTCTGGAACCATAACCCTGTTTGGCATGATCCTTGTGGTATTGGCTAACATGGGCCTGCTGGGAAGCAGTCAGGGTCTGGAAAATTTATCTCTGACCATTGGTGTGACGATGGCAATTGTTGGTATTGTGGGACTTAGTTTTGGTATTTCAGCGACGATGAAGAAAAGACGCGTACTGAAAAATAAAAAACTGATCCCCATTCAGGAAGAAATTCTCAACAAGTATCATCTTAAAGACGCAGTCGGTTTTGATAATTTCTACAAAAAAGCCGTCCGAACCCAAAAAGAACTGGAACAGATGCAAAATGAAGGCGAATTGATTATCGTTCAGCTTTCCCGTCATCAGGCTGGTTTTGAAGTTCTTTTCGAACAACGTCGGGGAATCATGCGGGATCTGGAAAGAAAGCTGGCCGAATATGATGTTGAAGATGTTTCCGAATATGCGGAGCGCTGTCAAAAAGGCCAACAATTAGAAGAACTGAAAATTCGCTTTAACGGTAATTTACGTCTCCTGGAAAATCTGTTGGAAACCGTCAATGGTGGCAAAACAGATGGCGGACACACGGTCTGGCAAAAAGCCTCGCCAAAATCCGAAGAGCTTTTACGTTTAGGAAAAGAAATAGCCAGACTGGAAGGGGAAAACAATGCCTTAACCGACGGGATTGGTTTGCCGGTAGAAATAAGAGAAACCATTAAATCTCTGGATGCCCAGATCCAGGCCTGCGATATTGAAATCAAGGCCTGCGACGCGGCCCTTAAAATTCTGGCAACAATCCAGAAAGATTGTCATTTGGAATCGGCTCCAGAGTTAAACAAAAACATTGGGAACATTTTAGAATCCATCACCCAACATTACAAAGGGGTGAAAATTGATGAGTCCATGAAACTTAAGGTAGTGGATCCCCAAGGTGGGGATTTCAAAAATGCCGAACAATTAAGTGCTGGTACGATGGATCAGGTTCATTTCGCTTTTCGCTATGGAATTGGCGATGTGATCAACCATGAGATGCCTTTTATTCTTGATGAACCCTTTGTCAGATATGATAAACAACGAAAAGCCCAGGCGCTTAAACTGCTGTCAGAACTAAGCTGCAAGCGACAGGTCATTCTGTTCACCTGTGATGACGACGAAGAGATTCAACTTAAAAAGTTAGGTGCTACCTATCATAAAATAGCTCTTTAATAAAGATTAGTCAAAGAAATGCAAAAATTCAACTAAACACCTTGCTTTAGATAGTGGAAATCCTTTACAATGATAGTAACAAGTTTAAATGAAGGAGAAAGTGCTATGAAATTAAGTCAAGTAAGAGACCTTCTCGAAGCTGTTGTGTTGTCAGGAGAAAGCCATCTCGACGATGAAGTCCAGTCTGGTTTTGGATGTGATCTAATGAGTGATGTTTTATGCTTTGCCAGAGAAGACGCCATTCTGCTAACTGGTCTTGTCAACAAGCAGGTTCTTAACACTGCAGATATGGCTAACATGAACAGTATTATCTTTGTCAGAAATAAAATGCCAAGTCAGGAAATGATCGCAATGGCAAAAGAAAGAAATCTCCTGGTGATGTCCACCAAATATATTCTTTTCGAAAGCTGCGGCATTCTCTATAATAACGGTCTGAAAGGAGCTCACCTTAGATGAGCTATGAACTTATCTTTGACGTGAAACGCGGCGATTTCGAAACCGCCGGGGAAGCGTCAAGAAAAATCAAACACACCCTTCAACAGTTGGGAATTTCCAATAAAATTATCAGAAAAGTATCCATTGCCGGCTATGAAGGCGAAATGAATCTAGCCATCCATTCATCTGGTGGTAAAATTATTCTGGAAGTCGGCGAAAAAGAATTGATCTTAACCATCGAGGATGTCGGCCCGGGAATTCAGGATCTGAACCTGGCCATGACTGAAGGCTGGTCAACTGCCGGTGACGAAGTCAGACAAATGGGTTTTGGTGCCGGAATGGGCTTACCCAACATGAAGAATAATGCTGATAATTTTGAAATCACTTCAAAAATTGGCGAAGGCACAAAAATTGTCATGAAATTTTTAGTTTAAACAGAAAGAAGGTAGGCATATGGAAAAATTACTTCATTCTGTATACCTTGATGAGGAAAAATGTCTGGGATGTACCACCTGTCTCAGAAGCTGTCCCACCGGAGCCATCAGAGTTCGAGGTGGAAAAGCAATTATTAATGAGTCGAAATGCATTGATTGCGGCGAGTGTATACGCATTTGTCCCCATCATGCCAAGCTGGCAAAAACAGATCTCCTCTCAAAAAAGGAGAATTATAAATATAAGGTTGCCTTGGTGGCACCGGCAATCATCGGTCAATTTAAACCGAAATATTCCATTACGCAGATCCTTTCGGCCGTTAAAGCCCTTGGGTTTGATGAGGTCGTGGAAGTGGCCTATGGCGCTGAGGTAGTTGGGCAAGCCCTCAAATATGAATACCATGCTAAACGCTATCCCAAACCATTAATTTCGTCCGCCTGTCCGGCGGTTGTTAAATTGATTCAGGTACGGTTTCCCGAACTCACTGACAACATTTGTCGATTAAAATCACCCATGGCCATGACCGCCAGATTGGTGCGAAAACGGTTGCGTGAAGAAGGCAATTTTAAAAACAACGAAATTGGCGTCTTTTTCGTTACCCCCTGTGCGGCAAAAGCTACCATGGTCAATAATCCGGCTACCACCGAATATGATAAATATGATCTGATTGATGGCGCCATTGCCATCAAAGATATTTACAGCGATCTCTCCAGCCACATCGGCAACTGCCCGATTCAGGAAGGCATCCATAATACGACTCCCGAATCCTGCTCCTGGGCACTTTCTGGCGGCGAAAGTGAATATCTTAAAAATAAAAATGTCCTCCATGTCGACGGTATCCAGAACGTCATCAACGTCCTGGAAGAAATCGAATGCGGTAAACTGGATACCATTGAGTTTTTCGAAGGTCTGGCCTGTATCGGCGGTTGTGTCGGCGGTTGTCTGACGGTAGAAAATAATTATGTGGCCAAAATGTATATTCAGGATCGGGCCAAAAAAATGAAGCAGACATCCATTGTTCATATGTCAGATGAATATGTAAAAAGCATCTACAACTCTGGCATGATGCACATTAAAGAACGCATTCTGCCAAGAAGCCCGGTTCCCTTGGATCAGGACATTAATAAAGCCATTGTCAAAATGAAACAAATCGAAATACTGGAAGATAAACTTCCCGGTCTAGACTGCGGTTCCTGCGGCGCTCCAGGCTGTCGGGCTCTAGCCGAAGATATCGTGGCCGGAAAAGCCAAAGAAATCGACTGCGTTTTTGTCTTAAAAGACCGGGTTAGAGATCTCTCAGTTTTAACCAATGAACTATTGCAAGTGGAACACCCCACCGAAAAACCCCTGAACAAGAAAGAGTAAAAAATGTCACCATTAGACAGTACAGGATTTTATCAACAACCTGAAAGATTATCAAATCTATTTTATGGATAACATATGCAAATTTAAAGGAGAATATGAATGAAGGTTAGTGAATTATTAGAAAACAAAGAATTCAAGTGTCTCAATCCCCAGGTTGGAATCGAAGGGGTGATTAAAAGTGGTTACGTTGGTGATTTATTAAGCTGGGTTATGGCTAATGCCGGCAACGAATGTGCTTGGGTAACGATCCAGACCCATGTCAATATCATTGCCGTGGCAACCCTCCTTGAAATGACCTGTGTCATCATTCCCGAAGGCGCCGAAGTGGAAGAAAGTACTTTAGAACGTGCGATCATCGAAGACATTCCCGTTATCATCACCGGCCTCAATGCGTATGAAGTCTGTAAAATACTAGGAAACGCCGGCGTATAAAATGGAAAAGGTAGCCATAGACCTCCACATCCACTCAGTCTTGTCTCCTTGTGGAGAAGAAGAGATGACTCCCAACAACATTGTCAATATGGCGCTTATCAAAGAACTTGATTTTATTGCCGTAACTGACCATAATACCGCTAAGAATTTGCCGGCTATTATGGCCGTTGCCAAAGAATTGGCAAAAGAACTGGAAAAAGGGATTTGTATTCTTCCGGGAATTGAAGTCACCACCAAAGAAGAAGCTCATATTCTGGCTTATCTGCCAACCCTGGAAGCGGCCATGGAATTGGATAAAATCATTTATGATCACTTGCCGGATGTTATGAATGAAAAAGCATTATTCGGTCCTCAATACATCATGGACAAGAATGATAACATCATTGGTGAGGTCGATAAGCTGCTTATTTCAGCCACCGATATTGGCGTGGATCAGCTCTGGCAAATTGTCACGGATCTCGGGGGCGTCATGGTTCCCGCTCATATCGACCGAAAGTCTTATAGCTTGATTGCCTCGCTGGGTTTTATTCCCCTGGAGTTGGATATTAAGACTTGTGAAGTTTCAAAGAAGGAAACTTTCGAGAATGTCTTAAACAATTATCGGTTTTTTAAAGACTATCAGTTTATTCATGGCTCCGATGCCCATCAACTGGAAGACATGGCCGAACGGGAGTATTTTTTAGAACTGCCAGACATGCAGCGGCAAACGCTAATACGTTATTTGGGCTAATTGGTCGGTGCGGTAGTTTATCGCAAAAGTAGGTGTTTAAAAAAATACCTACTTTTTTTGTGCAAAATTATTACACTTTATTTGAAAAAAAAACAAATGAGTAGAAATTTTACTTCAAAAATCAAAAAAGTTAAAGGTTTTCATTAAATTTTGGTGTGAAAAGAGTAAAAAATTTATCTGTTATTAATATAACGAAAGATTTCGTTATGTGTTATAATGACCTCGTTAGAAAATATGCAATCAATGCGTAAAGGTTTGCACGATTTAATTAGGAGGTTTGAAAATTGGCTGAATTAATACCAGTTGAAAATTTGGACGTAGTAAAGGCAATAGTCGCCGAGCACAGAGAAGTACCAGGTTGTTTAATGCAAATTCTGCAAGAAACACAAGAAAAGTACGGCTACTTACCACTTGCACTACAGGGAACCATCGCAGATGAGTTAGGGATCCCCTTAACAGAAGTCTATGGTGTGGCAACATTTTATTCACAATTTACACTTACACCAAAAGGAAAATTCAAAATTGGCATCTGCTTGGGAACAGCTTGTTATGTTAGAGGCTCCCAACCAATTATTGACAAAGTTAACAGCATTCTGGGAACCGCGGTTGGTGACACAACTGAAGATGGAAAATGGTCAGTTGATGCAACACGATGTGTTGGCGCCTGTGGTTTAGCTCCAGTAATGATGATTAATGAAGAAGTATTTGGACGTTTGACCGTAGATGAAATTCCAGGAATCCTAGAAAAATACTAGTTAGCAGTTATGAAAGAATTGTCCCTTCACATATTAGATATTACTCAGAATTCCATCAGAGCACAGGCGAAGCTTGTTAAATTAGTGATTATTGAATCCTTGGCAAATAATGAACTCACCATTATCATCGAAGATGATGGATGTGGAATACCGGCTGACAGGCTTCAAAATATTACTGATCCTTTTGTTACGACCAGAACAACCCGACGAGTTGGACTGGGTTTATCCCTATTCAAAGCAGCAGCGGAAGCATGCGGCGGATTTTTCGAGATAAGCTCAACCCTGGGGGTTGGAACAAAAGTGGTTGGGACTTTTATGCGAGATCATATTGACCGTGCACCCCTCGGGAATATGGCAGATACGATTCTCACCATGGTAATGTCTTTTGGAGAGACTGATCTTAACTATGAACACGACTACAATAACCAACTATTTGTTTTTAATACACGTGAAATTAAAGAGACTCTGAATGTCGAATCTTTAAATGAACCGGACATTCTTAACTGGATCCGGGAATTCGTACAAGAGGGTCTTGAAGAAATTATGGAGGAAGATATTTATGGCAAAGTCCTTAGCAGAACTAAAAGCGATTCGTGAAAAAAAATTAAATGAAATCAATTTACGACATGGCAAAAATGGCTACCGTGTTGTAGTCGGAATGGCAACCTGTGGTATCGCAGCAGGCGCTCGACCAGTCATGGTTAAATTGATGGAAGAAGTGGACGCGAAAGGTTTAGTAGACGTAACTGTTGCTCAAACCGGATGTATTGGCTCATGTCGATTAGAACCAATTGTAGAAGTTTACGATGCCAACAATGACAAAGTAACTTACGTGCACATGACCGCAGAAAAGGTTGCACGAGTTGTAGATGAACACTTGGCTCAAGGCAAAGTGGTTGATGAATATACCATGACTGTGGTTGATGGTAAGGTCATCGATCCAACGGTTAAGGGTTAATTGAGGAGGAGAAGAGCAGATGGCATATAAACGTTCGCAGATACTGATTTGTGGTGGCACAGGATGTACTTCCTCTGGTTCCATGGTATTGGTAAAGGAATTAAAAAAAGAACTCGTAAAACACGATATACTTGATGAAGTTGAAGTTGTTGCAACCGGTTGTTTTGGTTTGTGTGAACTGGGACCAGTTGTTATTGTTTACCCAGAAGGTACATTCTATAGCCGCGTTGAAGCAACTGATATTCCTGAAATGGTTGAAGAACATCTTGTCAAAGGTCGTCCATTGGATCGACTGATCTACACTGAAAAAGGTGATGGACATCATCCACTGTCAATCAATGAATTAGGATTCTTCAAAAAACAAAAACGTATTGCTCTAGCTAATTGTGGCGTTATCAACCCAGAAAACATTGATGAATACATTGGCTTTGACGGTTACATGGCACTTGAAAAAGTACTGTTAACCATGACACCAGTTGACGTTATTAATGAAGTTAAAGCTTCCGGTCTTCGTGGTCGTGGGGGCGGTGGATTCCCTACCGGTCTTAAATGGCAATTTGCTCATGACGCAGTATCAGAAGACGGCGTAAAATACGTAGCATGTAACGCAGATGAGGGTGACCCAGGCGCATTCATGGATCGTTCCGTATTAGAAGGTGATCCCCATGCATTAATCGAAGCAATGGCGATTGCAGGTTTTGCAGTTGGCGCAGCTAAAGGTTATGTATATGTACGTGCTGAGTATCCAATTGCTGTTACCCGTTTACAAATCGCAATTGACCAGGCAAAAGAATATGGTTTACTAGGTGAAAATATTTTTGATACCGATTTCGGTTTTGATCTTGAAATTCGACTTGGTGCCGGTGCTTTCGTGTGTGGTGAAGAAACAGCATTGATGAACTCTATTGAAGGTAAACGTGGTGAACCGCGTCCACGTCCTCCATTCCCAGCAAACAAAGGTTTATTTGGAAAACCAACCGTTTTAAATAACGTTGAAACATATGCAAATATTCCAGCCATCATCTTAAAAGGCGCAGAATGGTTTGCATCAGTAGGAACCGAAAAATCTAAAGGAACAAAAGTATTCGCACTTGGTGGAAAAATCAATAACACCGGTCTTCTTGAAATCCCAATGGGCACAACCCTGCGAGAAATCGTATTTGAAATCGGTGGTGGTATTCCAAACGGTAAAGCTTTCAAAGCAGCTCAAACCGGTGGACCATCAGGCGGATGTATCCCTGCTTCTTTATTAGATACAAAAATTGATTATGATAACCTGATCGCTATTGGCTCAATGATGGGCTCCGGTGGTTTGATCGTAATGGATGAAGACAACTGTATGGTTGACGTTGCTCGTTTCTTCCTTGACTTTACTCAAGATGAGTCTTGTGGTAAATGCCCACCTTGCCGTATTGGTACTAAGAGAATGTTAGAAATTCTTGAACGAATCTGTGACGGAAAAGGTGTTGAAGGCGATATTGAAAAATTACAAGAATTGGCAGGTGGTATCAAAGCTTCAGCCCTTTGTGGACTGGGACAAACTGCTCCAAACCCTGTTCTTTCAACGATTCACTATTTTAGAGACGAATATGAAGCACATATCAAAGATAAAAAATGTCCTGCCGGCGTATGTAAACATTTGTTAGACTTCAAAATTAATGAAGACACATGTAAAGGTTGTGGTATCTGTGCTAAGAAATGCCCAGCTGATGCGATTACTGGCGAAAAGAAGAAACCATATACCATTGATACTGCAAAATGTATAAAATGTGGTGCCTGTATTGAAGCCTGTCCATTTGGCTCCATTTCCAAGGCTTGATGAGGAGGTTATCAGAATAATGAAAGAGATTACTTTTAAAATAAACGGACAAGAAATGACTGTTCCAGAAGGAACAACTATCTTAGAAGCAGCTAGAACATGTAATATTGACATTCCAACCCTTTGTTACCTGAAAGACGTTAACGAAATTGGTGCATGCCGTATGTGTTTAGTTGAAATTGCAGGAGCAAGAGCTTTACAAGCCGCTTGTGTTTACCCAGTTGCTAATGGCATCGAAGTATTAACAAACTCTCCAAAAGTAAGAGAAGCACGACGCGTAAATCTTGAACTGATTCTTTCAAACCATAACAGAGAATGTACAACTTGTATCCGTAGCGAAAACTGTGAATTACAGTCATTAGCAACTGATTTAGGTGTTGCTGAAATTCCTTTTGAAGGCGAAAAATCAGGAAAATTGATTGATGATAAATCTGACTCAATTGTCCGAGATGAAAGCAAATGTATTCTTTGTAAGCGTTGTGTATCTGTATGTACAAACGTTCAAAATGTTGCCGTTCTTGGTAGCGTAGGCCGTGGATTTACATCACAGGTTCAACCTGTCTTTGGAAAATCATTGGCAGATGTTGGCTGTATCCGATGTGGACAATGTATTATCAATTGCCCAGTTGGCGCTTTAAAAGAAAAATCTGATATTCAGCGAGTTTGGGATGCAATTGCCGATCCAACCAAAACTGTTATCGTAGAAACAGCACCTGCAGTTCGAGCATCTTTGGGTGAAGAATTCGGATACCCAATGGGAACACCTGTTACCGATCAAATGGCAGCAGCCCTGAGAAGACTTGGCTTTGATAAAGTATTTGATACCGGCTTCGGTGCCGATGTTACCATTATGGAAGAAGGAACTGAGCTTCTTGGTCGTGTTACCAACGGCGGCGTTCTGCCAATGATCACATCTTGTTCACCAGGTTGGATTTCATACATCGAAACCTACTACCCAGAATTTTTACCACATCTGTCAAGCTGTAAATCACCACAACAGATTACTGGTGCATTACTAAAAAGCCATTATGCCGAAACAAACGGCATTGATCCTAAAGACATGGTCGTAGTTTCAGTTATGCCATGTACAGCAAAAAAATACGAACTTAAACGAGAAGAATTAAAAGTTGATGGAATTCCTGATGTTGATATTTCAATCACAACTCGCGAACTTGCTCGTATGATTAAAGAAGCCAGAATTATCTTTGATAAACTTCCAAAAGAAGATTTTGACGATTACTATGGCGAATACACTGGAGCAGCAGTTATTTTCGGTGCTACCGGTGGTGTTATGGAAGCGGCAGTACGAACACTTGCTGATATCTTAAACAAAAAAGATATTCAGGAAATTGACTACGAAATGGTTCGTGGCGTTCAAGGGATCAAAACCGCAACTGTTGATGTAACACCTGATCTGGCCGTTAAATTAGTCGTTGCCAGTGGCGGAAGTAACATTGATAAGGTTATGAAACAATTAAAAGCCGGCGAATTAGCTGATACTCATTTCATCGAATTGATGGGATGCCCAGGCGGTTGTGTTAACGGTGGCGGTCAATCCATTGTTCCAGCAAAAGAAAAAATGGATGTTGATATTCGCGCTGAAAGAGCCAAAGCTTTGTATGTTTCAGATGCAAAAATCACAAAATACCGTAAATCACACCAAAGTCCAGCGGTTATCCGTATTTATGAAGAATATTTGGGCGAACCG
>JAKLQL010000616.1 GCA_022013395.1 Acetobacterium sp. | reverse complement strand
TTTACCTGTATATATAAGTATACACAGATTGTACTATATTAGTTAAAAGTTTGTCAATTAATTTTCAGCATTTTTCTAAAATTTATCTTAATTTTTTTCAGACCCTAAAGAGAAAGTAAAGGTTTTCAGTGAAATCATTAAAACATCACCTAAAATCGCTAGATCTTTGATATTAAAAACGTTTGTTAATTTTTTATCAAATAGTATTTGAGATTCCGCTTCAAACTCATCATCCCCAAACCATAAAATCCAGACAATGTCGACTCCAGGCATTACCGTAAACTGCCAGGAAAGATCACCTTTATCAAAAGGGACGCCATTCAATTCGTTCATATAGTCTTTAAGGGACTCCGGGTTTTGATTCCCTATTTGTGCAAAAACCTGCAGACAACGTTTATGGAAATTAGCATAATAGATTGGGCCATCGGGGAATTCTTTAAAACTAATCCATTGATTGGTATTTTCTTTGCCGTTGGCATTCATTAAATATCTGAGAATAAAAATTTTTACCGAGTAATTATCAAATTCTTCACTCTGGGCATTGAGCACAATACCACTGGGGTGGTCAATAAAATAAGTTTCGCCAAGAACGGCTATCTCAAATCGCCCACTTTTCGGATCAAAACTACAAAGTGATTTTTCACTCATATCAACGGGATCATAATTTTTAAATAAATCACGGTTAACGATATAGCTACTTTCCGAAAAATGGGGATCCATATTTATTTTTGATTGTTGCATTATTTCTTACTGAGTTCTTTTAAAGCCGGAATGAAAATATCACCCATAACTGCCATATCCTCAGCACTAAAGGCACTGGGGAAGTTTGCATCAAATAGTATCTGAGCTTCTGGAGGAAATTCATCATCGCCAACCCATAAGATCACGGTCATAAACATATTATTGATGACTTCGAACCGGTAAGACAAGTCTCCAAGTTTTTGTGGTTCGGCATTTAAAGCAGCCATGGCTTTTTTCAAACCTTCAATATTATAGTTAAAGGTGAAGGCAAATCGCTTCAAGCAACGCCCTTCAAAACAGGCAAAATAAACATTTCCACCCGAAACATCCCGATAAGCAATATTTTCGCCAGTCGCTTTGACCCCTTTGGCATTGATCAGATAACGTAAAATCATGGTTTTGAGTTTATAATTATCAAAGTCCTGTCCGTTTATGTCGGTCACATCACCCTGCGGATAGGCAACCTTATAAGCGGTTCCCATCAGGGTAGCGGTAAAAAAGCTGCCTTCTTCATCAAAAGGACAGGTGCTGTTTCGAGCGATCGTTTGAGGATCCAGATCTTTTAACAGCCCTTTATAGTGATCATAGGGTATTTTATCTTTTCTTTTTTCTTCAATTGCGGTTTCATCCCGTAATGTATTTTCCATTCATAATCTCCTATTTTAGTTTTCCAGAGAAGGGAATAAATTCATGTTTGTATGCGGAATAAAGCAGGCTGATATAAATTCATCCATATAGGTTGGGTGAACGCTTAATTCCATATAGGTCATATTTTGAGATATTTCCCTAATTTTGTCTTTTCCTTCACTGAGGGTCAATGCCAGATAACATCCCTGCATCGAACTATTGCCAATATAGAAATACTTTTCCACTGGTATATCAGGGAGCATTCCCAGTGCAATCGCATTGGTAATGTCCAAATTGGTACCAATACCACCGGCGACATAAATATTTTCTAGCACATCGATGGACATATCCAAGCTTTCCATCAGGATATAAATGGCAGAGAATACTGCCCCTTTAGCCTTAATAAAGCTGTCAATGTCAATTTCTGTGATATAAATATCTTTTGAGCCATTATCCAGTTCTTTTGAGTAAAGATAATATTGACCGATGCCATATTCATCAAATTTGATCCGGGGATGATTCAAATCCCGTTCCATTCGGCCTTTACCATTAATAATGCCGGTTCGTTTCATTTCACAGATTAAATCGATGATTCCAGAACCGCAGATTCCCACCGGGCTGACATGTCCGATGGTATTGTAAAATGGTCTTAAGTCATCATCATTTATCGTGACTTGCTCGATGGCTCCTGGCACTGCCCGAGTTCCACAGCTGATTTCGCCACCCTCGAAGGCTGGTCCAGCTGAACAGGCACAAGTCATTAAAAAGTCTTTGTTCCCAAAAACAATTTCGCCATTAGTTCCTAAATCGACCAGCATGGTGAAATCTTCCCGCATCCAAACCGGAACAGCAAAGACCCCGGCAGTAATATCCCCACCAACGTAGCTGGCAACCGATGGCGCTAAATAGATTTTCCCTTCCGGGTTTACATTGATGCCCAGCTCGGCACATTTCATTTCGGGGATATCATTAATCGCTGGTATAAAGGGTTCCCGTCTTAGATAATCGGGATTCACACCCAATAATAAGTGGTTCATGGTCGTATTCCCAGCCGCACAGACCTCGTAAATATCTTCTTTGGTGATACCCACCGTCTTGACCATTTTCTCGATCAAGCTGTTAATACTCTCATCGACAATGGCTTTGCGTAGATTTTCCAGTCCACCGGGCTTTTCAGAATAGACAATCCGGTTAATGACATCAGCTCCATACTTGACCTGAGCGTTTCCCATGGAAGCTTTTGTTAAAATTTCATTGGTATTCATATCCACCAGGCAAGCCGAAACAGAGGTTGTTCCAATGTCCAGAGCGATCCCATACAAAACCGTTTTTTGATCATTTGCCGGCTTAACATCCAATATTTCTGCTATTTCCCGTCGTTTCAAATAAACTACTTCAATTAAAAAATCATTTTTTCTAAACGCATCTGGCAGCTTTTTAATAACATTCAGACTGATGGCAATATCTTCATAACCTAAGTTCTGTTTAAAATATAGTTTCAGCCGATCTTCATCGGCACTGTTGTCTTCAATGCTGGGACATGGCAGCTGAATGATCTCTGACCAGAGCCGACTGGCATTGGTCATGCCTTCCTTGATCATTTTCTTACGGACATATTTAATGTTTTTATTTTCATTGTTCGATAGATCGGTAATCTGCATTTCGTTTACAAAAGAAGACGCTAAATCAGGTACTTCCACCTCGATATCTTCAATGATGGTTGAATTACAGGAAAGGACGATTCCCTGGGCCATTTCTTCTTCTGAAATGTGTCTGGTTTTTTCCGTTTTAACCTGACCAGATTCTATTTTTACCTTACATTTACCGCAAGTAGCGTTTCCGCTACACGGTGAGTCGATCATAACACCAGCTCGTCTTGCGGCTTCCAGTAAATTTTCATCGTCTCTTGCAATTAAATCAACAGCTCTTTTACCTTTAATTTTAAATCGTACCTTATTCATATAACAATCTCCCCTTCTCCGCAGTTTCCGTCTAAAAGGACTGTAAACAGCCCTTTTCTTTATTATTTATTTTTTCCGTTTTTGATAATTTCCAATTTGTTGACAATATCTCTCAAGGCAACTTTAGCTGGTGAATCAGCAGGAAGCTGAACCAATGGTTTGCCATAGGCGTCATATTCAAAAACATTTTGATCCAGTGGCACAACACCGATCAGATCCAAACCCTGTTTTTCAATTTCTTCAGCAGTTCCTTCGTTTAACACGCCATCTGGTGCGCGGTTGACAATGAGTTTAATCACTGGTACTTTTAATTTAAGTTCAGCCAC
>JAKLQL010000615.1 GCA_022013395.1 Acetobacterium sp. | reverse complement strand
GATGAAATCCAACTTGTCGTAGAAAAGACTTCATTTTTCAAGATAAAGTTGACTTTCTACTGCAATCAAATTCTATAATTCAAAGCTAATGATGGATTTCGACGCAACGAACATTTTCATTTTATCAATGAAAAAACACTTCGCAGCGTTTAAAACCTTGCTACGAAGTGCTTAAATTTAGTATGCTATTGTCACGCTGATCGACTTAGTTTGAACCATTATTCGATGCCATGAATAACCTTTTATTTTGTTGCTTCTTCCCAGTATTTAGCATTCACAGTCGCATCCGAAAGATCTGCTTTTTGTGTCAACAAACCATATTTAAGACTTAAATCAGCGGTTTGCTGAACTGCATTCATATCGATATAGCCAATTTTTGCAGCATCGAAGCCAGCCGGTTCGACCAGTTTTTTTACTTCATTTGCCATGTAAATTTGATGGTCTAATGAAACACTTTGATCCACATTATAAACTGTTTTTCCAGCCGCAGCAGGATCAGCACAAGCATCAGCCCAACCCTTAATGGATGCTCTTAAAAAACGCACATATAAATCTTCGTTATCTGCAATCCAATCTTTTGAAACAAATAGGCAGTCTTCCATCATTGCCACGCCAGCATCGTTCATATCAATTTTATTTAGATCACTTTCTTTCAATCCAGATTCTAATAATAAACCATATTCGTTGTAGGTCATTGCTGAAGCCGCATCAACGTCATTGTTGATCAGTTGGTTCATGGTGTAATCCTGTTGAACCATGGTTAAATCTTTATCTTTGTTTAGACCATTTGCTTCAAGCAAGGCGTAAATTTCATACTCATTTCCACCAAACCATGAACTGACTTTTTTGCCTCTTAAATCAGCCGGTGTTACAATCCCGGTTGACGCTTTAGAAACAAGCAACATCCCACTTTTTTGGAATATCTGTGCCGTATCGATTAAATCCCAACCTTGTGATTGGTACTTCATCAAGCTTGAAAGCCAGGTTACACCAATATCGGCAACCCCATTTGATACTTGTTGTTCTGGAATAATATCACTACCACCAGGTAAAATTTCAAGATCAATCCCTTCTGCCTCATAATAACCTTTTTCCTTGGCAACATAGTAACCCATAAATTGCGACTGCGGTAACCATTTTAACTGTAGCGTTACTTTTTGAAGACCGCCCGTCGAGCCACTTTCTTTCTTTGTGGTACCAGAACTACATCCCGCACCTAGCATTGTTACTAATCCGATGATCAGAACAATTGACACCAGTTTTTTTACGCTTTTCATTTTTCCTTCTCCTCGTTTTTCTTTTTTTATTTTTGTGAAGCATGCCATTTAATAGCATTGCGCTCTACCAAGATAATCATACCGTATAGAATCACCCCTGCCAGCGAGGCAACCACGATATAAGACCAACCCATTGCCATTTCACCTTTACGTAAACTATCTTTGATGGCAAATCCTAATCCGGACGTTGATGATGCAAAATACTCGCTGATCATTGCCGCCATAATTGCTGTTGCAATGTTAATTTTTAAGGCGGTAAATACATTAGGCAAACAATTGGGCAATCTTAATTTTGTAAAAATGGTCCATTCACTTGCCGCTACGGTATGCATTAAATCCACCGAAAAAGGTTTTAGACTATTTAAGCCATTGTAGGCATTCATTGACATTGCCGCCATACAAACCACGGTGACAACCCCAATTTTCTGGGACATTCCGGTTGAAAACCACAAATTCATAATTGAAGAAAGTGCCACCAATGGTATCGCATTAAAGGCTGAAACAACAATCATGCCGCCATATCCCCATTTTGGGAAAAAAGTAGCGATCGCTGCGATCATAAATCCAATCAGCGAACCGAATGCCATGCCAATCAGTGCTCCCGATATTGTCACAAAACAATCGGTTAACGCTTTACCAAGATTATTTGATAATGTGATCGCGATCGCAGTTGGTACTGGTAATTGATAGGGTTTTAAACCAAAAAGCATATGTAAAAAACCAACTTGCCACAATAAAAGGATGACAACGCCAAACCCCAGGGGCCAAATTATATTTAACATTTTTTCTTTCATATGTTGTCACCGCCCTTCTTAGATGACGTTTTATTCCACGGTAGCAGTACCTTTTCACCTAAAACGACCAGATAATAACCGGAGATGCCCATCAATGCACTCGTCAGTACAGCTGCCCAAAAGATATTGCTTGAATTTGAATAGAGTGCATATAAAATTTTCACCCCAATTCCACTGCTGGACCCTAACATATCCACCAGTATGGATGCGGTAATCGCCAAAGGTGCAGCGATTTTAAGACCGGTAAATAAATAGGGCATGGAAAATGGAAACATTAATTTATAATAAATCTCTACCTGACTGGCTGCCACCGAGTAGAGCAAATCCTTTTGATCTCTTTCAACCGCTTTTAACCCACTGAGCATATTTATGGCTACTGGAAAAAACGTAATATAGGCGGCGATAATGATCCGCGCTGAATCCATGTCTTTCACAATATTGAAAATAATTGGCGCCAACGCTAAGATGGGGATCATCTGGGATATTATTAAATATGGCAGACCAATTCGTTCAACTGTTTTAGATAAACTCATGATCACTGCCAGAATGATACCAATGATACCACCCACCAAAAATCCCGCCGCGGCCCGCGAGAAGGTCACGAGACCAGCCCCTAATAGAGCACCGGCATTCTGAATAAAGGTCGCAATGATGACATGTAGATAGGGAAGCTTTGTTGCTGCCATTGGATCTTGAAAGACATTTTGCAACAAAAATGCAACCACTTCCCATAATCCAATAATAACGATCCCCCAGACGATGCCAACGAATATTCTGTCATTTCGTTCGACTGACATGGTTACACCCCCTCAAAACTTCCTCTGATCTTAACGATATAGTCATAAAATTCAGATGTTTCCCGAACGGAATTTTCGCGGGGTCTTGGCAGATTGATATCGACAATGGCCGAAACCCTACCGGGATGCGGTGATAAAACAACCACCCGATCGGATAAAAAAACCGCTTCGGGAATATTATGGGTAACAAAAATAACTGTTTTTTTAGTTTGACTCCAAATATTCAGTAAATCTTCATTTAATTTTTCCCGGGTAAATTCATCCAGTGCTGAAAAGGGTTCATCCATTAACAATATTTCCGGATCTAATGCTAACGCCCGGGCAATCCCGACTCGTTGCTGCATCCCGCCGCTTAATTCGTAGGGATATTTCTGGCCAAAGTCCTGCAAGCCGACAAGTTCAAGCATTTTGTCGATCCGCGCGGTTCTCTCTTTTTTAGAAAACTTCATAATCTCCATGGGCAAACAGATATTTCGTCTGACGGTTCGCCAATCGTAGAGAACCGGGCTTTGAAATACAATCCCATACTTTCGCTGTAGCCTTATTTCCCGCGGGGATAAACCCCGAACCAATACTTCACCGGATGTCGGCTGAAGTAAATCACCAATTATTCGAAGAGACGTTGTCTTTCCACATCCCGAAGGTCCAAGCAGGGAAATAAACTCACCCTCCTGGATATCAAAACTGACGTTATTCAGTGCAACAATATCTTCTCCGCTTTTACCTTTATATGCCATATTGACATTTTTAAATTGAATCTCTGGTGAATTCATCCTTATTTCCTCCTAATTTACATATGCACGCATTGATGCACCTCCGACATCAATTGTTTAAAAGCGCTTTGCTTTCCGTCATTTCGACTGACCAATTCATGTTTTTGACTATTTTATCGCAACTCTTTTTGTCTCTGAAATTGCTTCGACTGGACATATATTTGCACAAAGCTGACAACCGACACATAATTTCGCTATTAATTGGGGTTTCCCGTCAGCTTCACTTATTTTCAATGCCTGATGCCCACCATCATAACAGGATAAATAACATCGCCCACATCCGAGACACTTATTTTTATCAATCTTGGGATAGACCACTGAATGATGATCCAATTGATTCACGGGAACAAGGTTCGGCAATGCCAGACCCACCAGTTCCTGTGGTGACCGAAAACCCTTTTCCATTAAATAATTCGCCAGACCCTCTTTTAAATCATCAATGATCCGGTATCCGTATTGCATCACGGATGTGGTTATCTGCAAATTGGTACATCCCAATGCCAAAAATTCAGCAGCATCGTACCAGGTATCAATGCCACCCATCCCACTGATGGGGACGTCTTTCAATTTTTCATGGGTTTTCATGTCGTAAATAAAGCGCAATGCGATGGGTTTAACTGTTTTTCCAGAATAACCACCCACACTGGATTTACCATCAACCTTAGGTCCTGACCCAAAATCATCCAAATCAATATTCATAATACTCTTAATCTTATTGATAGCCGCAATCCCAGTGGCACCGGCTTTCATTGCCGCAATGGCAGGCAGTTCCATATGCCCTAAATTAGGGGTCATTTTTGCTAAGATGGGGTGATCCCTTCCCAATCTTGTGGCTGCTGTGTATAAGGCAACCAATTCGGGGTCCTGACCGACATCGGCGCCCAATCCGTCTCCGGACATATGAGGGCAGGAGAAATTGCATTCAATAATATCAGCACCTGCTTCAGTCACCTTTTGCGCTAAATAAGTCCACTCCGCTTCATTCTGTCCTAGAATTGAAGCGATGATGACTTTTTTGGGGTAGTCTTTTTTTAATTGTCTCAGATCATCCAGATTTTCTTTGAGCGGATGATCCGATATTTGTTCAATGTTCTTAAAT
>JAKLQL010000614.1 GCA_022013395.1 Acetobacterium sp. | reverse complement strand
ATTGACCAAGCATATGGTAATTTCTGTCTTATATGCATTAAAATAGATGAAACCAACAGATTTGTTATAAATTTAGGTTACGAATATATAAATAAACTAACTAGAAGCTCATACGATGAAAATTGAAAAAGACGATGAATTATTGGCTAAAGTAAAATTTCTCTGCAAATATAGAATTGTCATTTAAAATATGATATTATAGATACAAATAATAATTGAAAGAGGAATAAAATTGGACGACGTACCATTATCTGAGATAAAAACAAACGATTCAAATCATTTCAATGATTCATTATTTAAGAAGAATAACCGATCCATTCACTGGGAGGAATCTTAGACAATGGATAACAGCACGTTAGGTTTAATTATAATTTTGGTGTTGATGTTGCTTGTTGCAGCTTTTTTTTCGGCAACCGAAACGGCATTTACATCGCTTAATCGGACGCGGATTAAAAACCTGTCAAAAGACGGCAGCAAAAGAGCAACCCGGGTATTAATTCTTTCTGAAAAGCTTGATACTGTTTTATCGACAATTTTGATAGCCAAGACGATTGCTACTATTACCGCAGCTTCAATTGCAACGGCCGTATTGGTGCAATACTACGGCAATAGCGGCGTAATTCTTTCGATTGCCGTTATGACCATTGCGGTATTAATTTTTGGTGAAATTTCACCAAAAAGTCTGGCCAATGATTCGCCTGAGAAATTTGCGATGTTCGCGGTGCCTTTTCTGCGAGTGTTCATTGTTGTGCTGATGCCGGTTAACTTTTTATTTATGCAATGGAAAAAACATTTATCCCATTTGTTTAAGGTTAATGATGAAAGAAGCATGACCGAAGAAGAGTTACTGACCTTTGTTGAAGAAGCCGAAAATGATGGCGGAATCGATCTTCAGGACGGCGAACTGATTCGCAGTGCCATTGAGTTTAACGATCTGGATGTGGATGATATTCTGACTCACCGGGTGGACGTGGTGGCCATTGATGTGGATAATCCCAAGGAGGACATTGCAAAAATATTTTTTGAGACGGGTTTTTCACGTTTGCCGGTTTATCAGGAGACCATTGATCAAATTATTGGTTTTATCAATCATAAAGACTTCACCCATTATGTGGCAAATGGCAGCAGTACCCTCGACGAAATCATCAATCCGGTGGTGTTTATTACCCCCAATATGAAAATTTCTAAGCTGCTGACCTTACTGCAGCAAAAGAAATGTCATATCGCTGTGGTAACGGATGAATATGGCGGAACAGCTGGAATTGTTACCCTTGAAGATGTCATTGAAGAACTGGTTGGCGAAATATGGGATGAACATGATGAAGTCATTGACGAATTTGTGATGATCTCAGAAAATGAATATCGTATTTTAGGTAAAGCCAACCTGGGAAAAATGTTTGATTTATTTGAAATGGAAGATGATTTCGATGTGATTACTGTTGGCGGTTGGATCGTCGAGTATTTAGGTAGAGTTCCCAAAGCTGGCGATTCGTTTGAATTTGAGAATCTAACCATCAATATTATCCAGGCGGATGAACGTCATATCATGGAAATAAACGTTGCTAAGCATGAAAATGCTGAAATAGAAAGCTAGACAGCGTTTAAGTTTAGCGGACCAATCAAAAATTAAAAAATCTTGATAGCTATTTTTAGCCATCAAGATTTTTTTCGTATTATGACATGATGTGATCGATTGTCTGATTAAAAGTGCGGACGTATTCATTTCGCTTTTCCGTTGTGATCGCTTCGTTTTTAAGCAGATCCAGATAATCTTCAAACGATTGGACCAGCAGATTGTTGATCAGACGATATTTTTCCAGAATCACCGGGTCTTTTTTGAAACTCAGTTCCCAGGTGTCTTTCATATAGGAAAAGATATGGTTGGTCATATCCCGAAGCATCCCGGCGAGCATGGCCACTTTGGGGTTCAGATAATCAGTGTCCGCTTCATAAGTGGAATGTTTAGAGATGTTCAGTCGACCTTGTTCTTGCAGGGCTTGATAGGAGGAGCTGCCCTGGAGAATGATCATGTGATGATACAAAACATTGACACTGATCTCCAGTTTATCTAAAAGGGCATTACGTTTTAAAAAGTCGTAGTTGACTTTTAGATCTTCCAGGGTCGAGTCAGGCTCAAACATAATAAAGCCGACGCTGGGTTCGATGCCATGTTTTCTCAGAATTTGCAGCGCCTGCTCGTTATCTGCAACAGTGGTCAGCTTGTTCAGCCGTTTAAGGGCTTCGTCCCGACCGCTTTCTAAACCGATCAGGATGTGTTTAAGACCGGCGTCAACAAGGACTTTTATGGTTTCATCTTCGATATCGTTGGCTCTGGCTTCAATCCCAAAATTGATCTGTCGTTCCTTTAAGAGACTGGCCAGTTTCAGCACCCGGTCTTTGCCGGCACGCCCCGGCCCGTAAAAGTTGGGGTCCATAAAGTAGAAATAGCGGATATCGGTTTCTTTCATCACCGCATCAATTTCGGCAATGATATTTTCCGGGCTTCGTCCCCGCCATTTCCGTTTGATATCACCGTAGTAGGGATTGATGTAACAGAAGGTACAGCCACCATAACAACCGCGACTCCCGGAAATATTCACTTCTCCGAAAGAATAGGAACCCTTGCTGCGCAGGGGAAAGGGCAATGAATCCACATCCATGACTACCTCACCGCGAGTCGCCACAATGCCATTATCGGTGCGCTTAGCGATCCCCATATCGGGTATAGTTGGGAAATCGTCAACCAGCTTTAAAAAAGTCAGTTCGGTTTCACCCAATAAAGCGGCATCAATGGCGGGGCAGCGGTTTAAGATTTCCTCATAGGCAAAGGTAGGATAAAATCCATAAACACTGACATAGGAAATTCCGTAGGTTGCTTTAACCCGTTCGATAAATTGATAAAGGGTTTTGTTATCTTCCCAATGATACACCAGGTGAATCCCTAAGACAGTTGGGCGTATTTTGGCTATTTCGGCTTCAATGGTCGGGTAATCCAATTTTTCCAGATAGCCATCGACGATTGTTACCTCAACATTGTGCGCGGCCAGCATACCGCCGATGTAGCCGGTATTCAGGCAGGCCGATAAGGGTGCATTGGCAATATCATTGCAGCGATCTTCGCCATAGGAGCGGGGATGTTCTAATAGGATGACGTTCATGAGGTGACCTCCTGCCACATAAAGATGTTTTTCTTGGTATGATAAATTTCCAAATCGTAACGAACCCGATCAAAGGGGGCCGGGTTGTAATAGGTGGGGTAGAGCAGATCGGTTTCCGGGGTGATCACCCCATTTTCCAGGGCCTGTTTTTCCACCTTAGTTCCTGGCAGGATACGGATATTGTTTAACACAATGGTCCCTAGGGTTTTTGAAGTATGGTGGATATTGTAGATCGCATCGATGAGATCTTTGGCTTCTTGCTGGGTTTTGGCCGTATCGCCGGGAGTATTGACCAGAAAGTGATAAACAGTGACGACACCGCTGTTGGCCAGCACCTGGGCAGTATTGAGAATATCCTGGACCGTCATGTGCTTATCCATGGCATCCAGCGCTGTTTGGCTCAGACCATCGGGTGAGAGGGAAAAACATTCGCAGCCGGATTTGGTATAAAGAGCGACATTTTCCTTGGTTAACAGGTTCTCACGAAAAAAGCCACTCCAGTTAATTTTCAGATCTCGACGGATGATTTCGGAACAGATTGTATCGAGATGATCCACCGGAATGTTGACCACTGAATCCGTGAAATGAATCCGGGTAACGCCATAGGTTTCATAGAGAAATTGGATTTCGTCGACCACCGCTTCCGGGGTTCGGCAGCGCATTTTACTGCCCTGCAACAGCGGGTAGGAACAGTAACCGCAGCTAAAGCAACAACCCCGCTTGGTTTCCACGCCGATGCTTTCCACGTATTTATTAACGGTCAGATAGGGTCGAGGATCAAGCAGATCACGATTGGGCATTTGATAGTCCAGCATATCATAATCACCGACTGGTGGTACAATCAGAATTTCACCTTTTTCCCGATAACAGAGTCCCGGTAAGTGGGGTGGGTTGTCCAGATTCTCCAGTAATGGCACAATGATTTTTTCGGCTTCTCCGGTAACTGCAAAATCAATTTCGGTATACTCGGTCATTAACCGTTCTGGGAACAGGGAAAAACCGGTTCCGCCGGCTAAAATCTTGGTCTCCGGGCAGTATCGTTTAATAAAAGCCAGGGTGACGGCAAAGCCGGGAATCAGGGATGAGGTTTTATTTCCTAGGGGGTCGATATTTCTTAAGGACACACAAACAACATCAGGCTGATGGGCATCCAATTGAAGCCGCAGATCTCCATAGGGATCCATGGACATGTTCATGTCAAAAAGATGTAGATCATGATTGGTTTGACGTTCGACCTGGGAAGCCAGTACGACGATTCCAATGGGATACACCCGCTCGATGTCGATACCCTCCATTGAGAGGGCTTGGATGAAAAGTATTTTCATGGTTGCTCCTTGAATGAATTTTTATTAGGTGATTGCGAAAGTGCCGTGAGCTTTGTGCCCAGTTTCGCACAAAACAATTTCTACACAGTTCGCCGTACAGTGTAGAAATTGTTTGTAGAAACTGCACCCAAAGCAACCGTTGTTCGGCGTTTGTGAATTTTGCAATTAGCTGGTGGTTTGATCAACTTCTGGATGGTTAATCAAACCGGTATCCAGAATGGATGCCGATTTTGCGGCAAAAATCACGGCGGTATCGGTTTCTAAGGGAATCAGTGGGGTTACCGACAAGTGATTTTTTTCCAGTTCATTAAGCACCCATGCTCCGGAAAAAACCTTGCCATTGTAGGTGTTTAAAAACATATTGACATCCGATAAGTGGGCTTTAATGGGATCATGCTCATTAAAAAAATCATGAATCAGGATCACACCATCATCGGCCAAATATTTTGCTGCCGTTTTTAAAACCAATTCATTTTCAGCTTCAGCATAAGCATGAACAATGTTAGAAAGAATAATCAGTTTGAATTTTTTAGCAAGACCCCATTCCGGCTCCAGAATATTACTGGGATGGTATTCAACCCGATTGCTATAGGGTGTTTTATTGATAAGCTTTTGGGTGTAGGGGAGCATCTGCTTAATGTCCAGCAGCGTGGCGCTGGTATCGGGAAAGGTTTCCAAAAAAGCCAGCGCCATGGCCCCGGAACCAGTCCCCACATCCAGAATATCACCGCTTAATTCATTAAAAAAGGTGGTGCAGTCATTGGCTTTGAGCTTGGCAACATTGTCCATCGCTTTAATATATTTGGCCCGCCGCTGGTTCAGTTCATCTTCGCTGATATCTTCCGGCAAAAAATTGACCCGTCCGCCGGCTTTTAGCGACTGTTTCAGGGTCGCCCAATCATCGGTAAGATTTTTTCGCCACAAGATCGAGTCCCCTTGGTAAAGGGGACTCTCTTTAAGCAGATATTCTTTGGTGATCAATTGGTTATAATAAACATTTTGATAGTGTCCGACTAAGCCCAGGCTGATCAGTAGCTCTAAATAGCGGGCCAGAGCATTTTCGTTGGTATCCAGTTCTTCGGCGAGCTCAAAGAGCGTTGCCCCCTGAATCCCATAATCATCGATGGTTTCAAAAAGATCCATTTCCAAGGCGGTGAACAGGGCATCGGAGAGCCAATAGGCGGTGGCAAGGTCTTCCAGATACTGGCCGCCGTTGGTGCGGGGATCATACCCCTTCATGACCATTGGTTACTCCTGCATCTTCAAAGGTTAAAACATCACACATCACCCGGGCCGAGGATTCCACCAGGTGCATGGCCACCGCTGCGCCGGTTCCTTCGCCCAGTCGGAAATTCAGATTAAGCAGGGGGCGCAAACCCAGAGCCTGCCACATCAGCTGATGCCCCGGTTCTTCGGACTGATGGGAGGGAATCATATAATCCAGGGATTGGGGACAGAGCGCTTTGGCAATCAGAGCGCCGGCGGTGGAAATAAAACCGTCCACTAAAACGGGCACCTGATGATAAGCTGCCCCTAAAATAACCCCGGCAATCCCGGCAATTTCGTAGCCGCCAATTTTAGTCAGCACATCAATGGGATCATTTTTATCCGGCTGATGTCGGTTAATGGACTCGCGAATCACCTTGATCTTATTAATCAGAGCGGCGTTATCAATCCCGGTGCCGCGGCCAGTTACCGATGAAACCGGATATTCGGCCATGACGGCTAGAATTGCGGCGCTGGGGGTGGTGTTGCCAATCCCCATATCACCGGTAGCTAAAAGATTAACACCCTGTTCTTCGATGACTTTAGAAGCCACATTGATACCGGCTTCCAGGGCCGCAATAGCCTGTTCACGGGTCATCGCTGGTTCTACATAAAAGTTTTTGGTGCCGTAGTCTATTTTGCAATCGATGATGGCGCCTTTTTCCACCAGTTCGGGCATATCCACAGCGACACCCATATCGACAACAATGACATCGGCACCAGAAGCTTTGGCTAAAATGTTAATGCCAGCTCCGCCTTTGACAAAATTTTCAACCATTTGGGGGGTAACCTCCTGGGGAAATGCTGAAACGCCTTCGGCAACCACGCCATGATCTCCGGCCATGGTGATGACCATTTTTTTATCGACATTGGGTCGGATGGTGCGCTGGATGCCAGCCAGTTGTTCACCGACAACCAATAGCTGGCCCAGGCTCCAAGGCGGTATGGCCAGTTTTTCGATGTGCTCTCGGGCAGCTTCACGCCATTTGGGATCCGCTGGTTCGGTCGCTTCGATGACTTGTTTTAAGGTGTATTTAGTTTCGATCATGGTAATTATCCCTTCTATTGTTAATAAATGAATATAAGATTGGTTAATTGTGAAATAGGGTTGTGCGGTCGATTGCGAATACCCAAAGGGCAGACCCTCGCCCCGACGAACCAATCAATCGGAACGAAGTAATTATTTTGGAACGTAGCAATTTATCAATTTGTAGGGGCGAACCGTGTTCGCCCGCAACAGATTCTTTATTATTTAGGAGATTCCAAAAAACTCAGCCGCTACATCCGCCGGACACTTGCTGTCGCTGCAGACAGCACAGCCGTGAGATGGCTGTTGTGCCGCAAAAGCCGCAACCAGGTTAGCCTGGTTAATAGCATTTTTCACTTGCTCTTCCTGATTTCGGGAAACCCGGGCTCGGGACATGGCCAGATCGCGGTTCCAGGCTGTGCCGCCGCGTTTTAAGACATTGGCAGCGTTGGCAGCAATACGGGTTGTTTCAACCCCAATGCGGACATCCTCTTCATTGGGTAAACCCAAATGTTCAGCCGGGGTCAGATAGCAGAGGAAGTCAGCACCATGCATACCGGCAAAGGCACCACCGATGGATCCGGTGATGTTATCATAACCCGGAGCAATGTCGGTGGTCAGGAATCCCAGAATGTAATATGGAACGTCATAACAGAGACGTTTTTGCAACAACATCGCCGAAGGAATATGATTCAGCGGCACATGGCCGGGACCTTCCACCATTACCTGAACACCGGCTTCCAGAGCACGCTTCGTCAATTCACCGGCAACCATCAAACCGCGAAGATGGGCAGGATCCAGTGAATCGGCATTGGCTCCCGGTCGGATCGCATCACCGATACTTAAAACGGTGTCGGTGGCCTTGAGGATTTCCAGAAGACGGTCAAATTCAGCATAGAGCGGATTTTCTTTATCATTGTGGAACATCCAACCGGTTAAAAGCGAACCGCCTCGACTGACAACATCGGCAACCCGTCCGGATTTCTTTAAGATCTTTAAAACATCCATGTTAAGAGCGCTGTGAACAGCCATAAAATCCATACCAGCCTGACATTGTTTTTCAACGACTTCAAAAAGATCATCGGAGGTCATATTGACCATCAGTCCTCTTTTTTCGGCGGCTTCTTTAGCGGCTTGATAGACTGGCACGCAACCAGCGGCAATGTTGGATTTTGAAAGACTCAGAGTCCGCATCGTATCAATATCTTCGCCCATGCTTAAATCCATGAAGCCGTGGGCTCCGGCATCTTCAATAATCTGTAATTTCTTAACTTCCATTTCCATATCGTCACGGTCGCCGGAGGTACCCATCAAGCCGTTGACTTTGACGTCCAGTCCGCCGCCGATGCCGCAGATTTTAGAACGATTTCTAAATTTATTTTTAGGAATAACAATCCGGCCAGCAGCAACACCAGCTCTGATAAATTCAGGGGTGAAGCCTTCGCTGAGGGCCACCATTTCCATTTCTTCGGTAATTTTTCCCGCACGGGCTTTTAGCATTTGTGTCATTATCTTATCCTCGCTTCCTAGTTTTCGTCTCTTAAATACTTGCCAACAATTTTCATAGCACAGAAGTCACCGCACATGCTACATTCGGATGAAAAGTTGGTGCTGCGATCTTTCCAGACCTTGGTAGCTGCTTCGGGATCGATGGCCAGCTCCATTTGTCGGCTCCAATTCAGTTCCCGACGGGCAACCGACATTTCATGATCCCAAGCGATGGCTGCCGGGTGACCTTTGCCAACGTCGCCGGCATGAGCCGCGATTCGGCTGGCCATCACACCCGTGTATACATCATCAGCATTTGGCATGCCAATATGTTCAGCAGGGGTTACATAACAGAGAAAGTCGGCACCGTAATAGGAAGCGATGGCACCACCGATGGCACCAGTAACATGATCCATACCTGCTCCTGAATCGGTTGGCAGGCATCCAAAGACGAAATAGGGTGCACCGCCGCATAATTGTTTTTGTAATTGAACGGTGGTTTGGATCTGATCGAGTGGCACATGTCCTGGACCTTTAACCATGACCTGAACCCCGGCTGCGCGAGCTTTTTTAACCAGTCCGCCAAGGATTACCAATTCATGTACCTGAGCACCGTCCAGAGAGTCAGCAATACAGCCGGGACGCATACCATCGGCAAAACTCAAGACCACGTCGTATTTTTTGCAGATTTCCAAAACCCGGTCATATTGGGTAAAGAAGGGATTCTCACATTGATTATGAACCATCCAGCCGATCAGGTGGGAACCGCCATAGCTGACTAATGGATCGATGCGGCCTTCTTCTTTAGCCCGGTTGATGACATCCATGGTGGTGCCACAGTGCAGTGCTAAAAAGCTGACGCCTTCCGAGGCGTGCTGTTCCATCATCGCAAACATGTCATCGGCGGTCATATCAAGTGCCGTACCATATTTTTCCTGAGCTACCGCCAGAGTCTGATACAGGGGCAGAGTACCTACTGGTCGGTCAACGGTGGATAAAACCTTTTCCCGCATTTCATTGATGGGACCACGGACGCTTAAATCCATCAGGGTATCAGCTTTGGCTTTGACGGCAGCATCGATTTTGGCCATTTCACCGGCAATGGTATCATCAAGTTCATACATCCCCACACTGGCGGAAACCTTGGTGAATAAACCTTTGCCCACAGCCACTGGATTAATGTTTTTTCGGGAACTTTTTAGAATAACGATTTCACCAGTGGCGACGCCCTGTCTGATGAGCTCGGGCGTAATGCCTTCCTTTTCAGCTACATAAATCATTTCCTCGGTGATTTCACCGGCACGTGCTTTTTCTAGAATTGTCATAGTTACCTCCTGAATGTTTGTTGTTTATTTTGCTATAAACAATTTTTTTGAAAATAAAAAAGTCCACAGCTGTCATTTTTACAATAACAGCCATGAACTTTACCTTCGTTCATTCAGGATCGATTCATAGGCAGGTCTCCTGACTTGGGGTTCAACGCTGGCCACACCTTCCCATTAAAAAACAGTGGTTTTTGTGGTTTGCTCCGCCCTTACAGTGATGGGTTCGTTCAGGACTTTCACCTGATTCCCTATTCTCCTTATTACTAAGGCACCATATGCTCGCTTTTTTATTTACTTATCCTTAATTATACACGCTAAAATTGAATGTGCAAGAAAAAAATAAATAAAGTCAAAATTCTAAGCCAGAATAATAAAAGCGATTGCTGTTAAATGCGATTTCAAATAAATTTCAGATGAGTCAAAAAGTTGATTTGACACAGAGTAATATTTCGCTGTATAATACAAAACATAGTTAAACATAACGAAACATAACTAATGGAATCTAAAATGAAAACATAGCGACTAAACATATGCTTGATTGATTTTTGCAAAGATGGTGTATTTTGGAGATCAGGTTAGGTTTTGGAGATGAATTACTCCCTGAATAAAAAATGAAAGGACTACGAAATGAGTCAATCAAGAAAAAATAATATGATCGTCCTTACGCTTGGAATAATTCTTACTGTCGCAATCATCATTTCTTTCGGAATTGGCCGTTATCCAATCTATGCAAATGAACTCGTCGGGATTCTATTCTCTAAAATAATGCCAGTGACCCAATTTTGGACAGATAAGGTCGAGACGGTCTTAATTAATGTACGCCTACCTCGGATTGCCTTAGCTTGCTTGGTTGGTTGTTGTCTTTCAACAGCGGGGGCGGCCTATCAAGGAGTTTTTCAAAATCCGATGGCAGCACCAGATATTTTGGGTGCATCGGCCGGTGCGGCTTTTGGCGCGGCGCTTGCAATTCTTAATGGCGGAACGAGCTATATGATTACAATCAGTGCTTTTTTATTTAGTCTTTTGACCGTTGCTCTGGTCTATTTAATCAGCAGAAAGGCGAAAGGAAAAGGTACTTTGGGTTTAATCTTATCGGGTATTATGGTCAGCTCACTTTTTTCGGCCGGGACATCCTTTATCAAATTGGTTGCCGATCCCAACGAGCAGCTTCCGGCCATCACTTATTGGCTGATGGGCAGTTTAAATGGAGCGAAAACCGGTGAGGTTGAATTTGTCCTGATACCAATGGCGATCGGCTTGTTACCATTGCTGCTTTTGAGATGGCGGATGAACATCCTGACCATGGGCGATGATGAAGCGCGAACCATGGGGGTCAACGCCAATCGAATCCGATTGGTTGTGATTGTCTGTGCGACTCTGATTACTGCCGCCAGTGTGTCAGTCAGTGGGATGATCGGCTGGGTCGGGTTGGTCATTCCGCATTTATCCAGAAAACTGGTGGGGAATAATTACAATCATCTGATGCCCGCGACCATGTTGTTTGGTGCTATTTTTCTTTTGCTAGTGGATGATATATCAAGGAATCTTTTTACCACCGAAATACCTTTAGGTATACTAACCGCTTTCATCGGCGCCCCTTTTTTCATCTACTTAATTACACGAACGGAGGAGATCTATTGAGCATT
>JAKLQL010000613.1 GCA_022013395.1 Acetobacterium sp. | reverse complement strand
GTGGTAAGGTGCGCCCGCCTAAAACCGGGGAAAAATATTCAGCGATGCTGTTTCTGGAAAAGGTCAATGGCACCAAAACAGCCGATATTATTCAGAAGATCAACAGTATGCTCTACGTCGATGATAAAAAAGATTTGGATCGCTTTAAGACCTCCCAGGAGGGCATTCTCGATGTCAATCCTGATGGCTTTGGTTTTTTAAGAACCAACCATTATTTGTCGGGAGATCATGATATTTATGTGGCCGCCAATCAGATTCGCCGATTTAATCTTCGCACCGGGGATAAAATTGTCGGAAAAATTAAGATGTCCAGCGAAAATGAAAAGTTTGATGCCCTACTTTATGTGGAGAAGGTTAATGGTGATATTCCCGAGAAAATCGCCAATCGCCCTCGGTTTGAACGACTGACGCCGATTTTCCCGGAAGAGCGAATCGGTCTGGAAACGACTCAGGATGTGGTATCAACCCGGATGATTGATCTGTTTTCACCGATGGGCAAAGGTCAACGTGGTCTGATTGTGGCACCGCCAAAGGCTGGCAAGACCATTTTGCTAAAAGAAATCGCCAATGGCATTACCACCAATCATCCCGAAATTGAACTGATTATTCTACTGGTGGATGAGCGCCCGGAAGAAGTCACCGACATGAAACGTTCGATTGATGCGGATATTGTCTATTCAACCTTTGACCAGCCCCCGGAAAATCATATCAAGGTGGCTGAAATCGTGTTGGAACGTGGTAAGCGATTGGTTGAACAGGGAAAAGACGTAGTTATTCTGGTGGACAGTTTAACCCGGTTGACCCGGGGCAATAACCTGGTAGTCTCGCCTTCGGGGAGGACCTTATCTGGAGGGCTTGATCCGGAAGCATTGTTTTTTCCGAAAAAATTCTTTGGTTCCGCCCGAAACGTGGAGGAAGGCGGCAGCTTGACGATCTTGGCGACGGCGCTGGTCGATACCGGAAGTCGGATGGATGACATCATTTTTGAAGAATTCAAGGGTACCGGTAACATGGAGCTTCATCTGGAACGGGAATTGGCCGAGCGACGGATTTATCCGGCCATTAACCTGAATCGGTCGGGAACGCGTCGAGAGGAAAAATTATTAACGGCTGAGGAGCTGAAAGTAAGCTTTGATATCCGAAAACTTTATAAAGGAACCACGGTTTACGACCTCACTGATAAGATTATTTCGATTCTGGAACGGACCAAAGATAATCAAGCATTCATGAAAAAATTTATTGATAAATATAACGCACAAAATATTTGATCTTTTAAGAATTGTTTGATATAATGTCTCGGTTGATAAAATAACAATGAATAGTTAAATAAATAAGAAACGAGGTGGATTCAATGCAAGAAGGCATTCATCCAAATTACGGCAAATCAATAGTAAAATGCGCATGCGGAAATACATTTGAAACTGGTTCTATTAAACCAGAATT
>JAKLQL010000612.1 GCA_022013395.1 Acetobacterium sp. | reverse complement strand
GGCTTTTTGGACACTTAAAAGGATTAGGAAATCTGGACTATGTCTCGGCCTGGTTTGAAAAAGCTGCCCGCTATATCAATGAGACCACGATTCGGGTCGCCTTTGTGTCCACCAATTCGATTACCCAGGGCGAGCAACCGGCGATTCTCTGGAAAAATCTGATGGAACAGCAACGCATCCATATTGACTTTGCTTACCGCACCTTTAAGTGGGAAAGTGAAGCCAAGAATAAGGCCGCCGTCCACTGTGTCATTGTCGGTTTCAGTCAGGCCCAAAATCTCCAAGAAAAACGGATTTACCAGGGCGATAGCATCGTCCAGATCGCTGAAAATATAAATGGCTATCTGGTGGATGCGCTTGACGTTTTTTTGCTGGATCGGTCAAAGCCTATTTCAAAGGTACCACAAACCGTTTTTGGTAATATGCCTAATGATAGTGGCTTTTTAAGTAAAATTTCGGCTGAAAAAAGAAATGAGATTGTTGAAAAGTATCCAGATGCTGAAGAAATGTTTAGAAGATTTTATGGAGCAGATGAGTTCTTAAATAATAAAATAAGGTGGTGCTTATGGTTGAAAGATATTTCTCCATCTAAAATTAGAAAAATAACTCCGATTATCGAAGCGGTGGAGTCTGTAAAAAATTCTAGGGAAAACAGTAAAAGAAAAGCAACGCAAAAATTAGCGGATACGCCAGCACTCTTTGGTGAAATACGTCAACCGAGTACGAATTATATTTTGATTCCGCGTCACTCATCAGAAAATCGTCGTTATATACCGTTGGGTTTTATGGAACCATCGAGTATTTGCGGTGATGCTAACATTCTTTTACCCGACGCCACTCTCTACCATTTCGGCATCCTGACCTCAAACGTCCATATGGCCTGGATGCGTGTCGTGGCAGGACGAATTAAAAGTGACTACCGTTATTCCATCAACATCGTCTATAACAATTTCCCCTGGCCCAGCCCCACCGCCGCCCAGCAGGCCCAGATCGAAAAAACCGCCCAGGCCATCCTGGACGCCCGGGCTCTCTACCCGGATTGCAGCCTGGCCGATCTCTACGATGAGATCACCATGCCAAAAGAGCTGCGTCGTGCCCACCAGGCCAACGACAAGGCCGTACTGGCCGCCTATGGCTTCGACAAAAACATCCGTGAATCGCAATGCGTCGCCGAACTGATGCGACGGTATCAGGAATTGACCGGGAAGTAGCTAAGTAGGTGGAAAGGCATCATCTTGCCAGAAGAAGCAGCAAAAATGGCATGCGTAACTTTGTCAATGCCAGGTTGAAAGATGTCCAGAATCGTGTTTGTCGTTGAAGGCACCACCGATGAGGATGGTTTGAGTGTTAAAGCGTAAGAGTTGTCTTGGTACAGAATTTAGTAATAACTTGATCAGAAAAAGTCGTGTTTAATTTTAAATTAAACCGGCTTTTTTTATGCCAAAAATTGAATGGCATCCCGTCGCCAGGCCATTTAAAGCCAGTATCCCGGGATGCTAAAATGAAATCAAATAAAGGAAAGGAGGACGACCAATGGCACTGACTAGCGATTTTTTAACCAAAAAACTTCAGATCCGCTCGAACCACGGCATGGTTGACGGCAAGGAAAAAATCACTGCCCGAACCTATGGGGACATTGTTGCCACCGCTACCGATCAGGCAATTTATGACACTGCTCTGATCATTGACGGTCTGCAAGAACCCACCCTGGAAGAAGTCATCAAACACGAACTGGAACTGCTGACAATGATTTAGGAGGAGGTACCCACGATGTTTTATGTCTGTTAAATTCAAATTTGTAGGGGCGATTATCAATCGCCCGTTGTCTCTAACGGGGACAAAACCTAGGGTTGTCAGCACCATCGCCACCAACCCGCAAAACTCAGAAAGGAGGTAACGAAATGGCAGCAAATACTGTACTGCAACTGACCTTTAAACGGGCCGACTTAAAAACCACCACCATGTCCATCACCGATCCCAAAGTCGGGCTTACCGTTGACGAAGTCAACACCGCCATGGCCGGGATGATTCAAAAAACTATCTTCGCCCCCGATGGCCAGCTGCTGACCGCCAAGGTGAAAGCCGAACTGGTCATCACTGACAAATCCGCCTTTTCAATGAACTAAGGCGCTGGGCCCGGAATAGGGTTTGTGGTGTCGGGTCAGACACCAGGCAAATCCATTGTCGGCTGCAGGCTCGGACAGGCTAGCGCCATGTCCGCCCTGATGCCGAACAACCGGATTGCCGGGTGTTTGTCCCTGAATCTGGCTGGTGTGCCGGGCCCGAAATTGGGGTTACAGCACGGGGCCAAACGCATTGTTGGGGCGAGGGTCTGCCCTTTGGGTAGACATATCGCCCGCCCCCTCCGGGGCAACTCACATCAATTTAGAAAGGAAAACAAAATGAACGCCTTTATCAAAAAAATTCAAACCGCTCTCAATGACCGGGGTTATGGCCCTGTAAAAGTCGATGGCAAAGACGGTCCTAAAACCAAAAAAGCCGTGGCTGCCTTTCAGAAAGATGCCGGTCTGGAACCGGATGGTTTGGTGGGGCCGCTCACTGAAAACCGACTGTTTCGGGAACAGTTGTCAGTGATTTCGATGGACGGCGATGGCGCCACCCCGCACTTTGCCAAGGCCGAATTTGCCTGCGACTGTCAGGGCAATTATTGTGACGGCTTTCCGGCAGCGATGGATCTGGGTTTATTGCTGAAGCTGGAAGCCCTCCGCAATGCCCTGAATGCTCCGGTGGTGATCACCTCAGGGCTCCGCTGCGAAATCCGCAACGCCGAGGTGGGCGGCATCCCGGGTTCCAAACACCGTGTCGGCCAGGCCGCTGATCTCTACGCCCCGGGGATAGATATTACAAGAGTCGCCAGTATCGCCGAAAGTCTGGGCCTTACCACCATCCTTTATCTGGACCAGGGCTTTGTTCACTGCGAGGTGTAATGAAAATCAGTGCTCAAAGGAAGTTTTGCCAACTGGGAAACTGGGATGAGCATT